>SOIB01000071.1 GCA_004377355.1 Candidatus Stahliibacteriota bacterium
GTGAAAACAAATGACTATAACTTTCGAAGAAGCTAATCAACGTATCTTCGAAGAAGCTAGTTTGATGCAGACAACCACTTTGGGTGCTGAAGATATCGATACTCCAGCGGCTCTTCACTTGATTCCATACCTCATATGGCATGAAATCAACCTTGGTTCTCATAGACGACAGGTTTATTTGAGAGCTTGTGAACAGACCAACATGCTTATCGGTGTCGCAGGACATACCATCTATGTACCAGTTTTGGACAGAGATGAGTTTACTGCTCAAGCAGACTCAGAGAATCAAATCGACGAGAATGGATATACCAAGCATAAACTCTCACCAGAGGAAGTCAAGATTTATATTGGTGACGTTATTTATAATGCCACTAAGATATCTGACATTCTGAGAGAAGACTCGCCTACTTTAGGGTGGGTAAGAGCATCTCTACAGAAGATGGGAGAGTCTGTAGCTTATCGTATAGAACAAGATATTGAGGCGGCTTTGTTCGCTGGTGGTGTCTTGGGTGGAAACATCGTCGGTGCGGCAACTGCGGGCGTTCTTGCCTACAACGACATCATTGATGTGAAAGCATTGATGAGCGCAGACTCATATTACTACATGGGTCAGTATTTCTTCCTGTTCATTAACCCTGAGCAAGAAGCTGATCTGTTGAAGGAATTGGGTCCAACGGCAGGCACAGACTGGGCGCAGGTTCGATCTGTAGACAGAACAAAAATGGGACAGCCAATAGCTGGATTTTATCCAACTGTTGCTCAATGTGTTCCGTTAGTCACTGAAGTACAAAGGGATAATTGGGCTATGGTAGTAATACCTCCAACTCACCCATTCGGTCCAGCGTGTATCTTCGCTTGGAAGAGACCGCTTAAAACTGAATCATGGAGAGACCCTCAGTATGGAAGAGATGTCTGGCTTCTAAGCACACGATACGGTATGAAAGCTAAGATGGTCGAAGGTATCGGGCTTATTTCGAACTGTTAAGAATTTTTTCTTAACGTGAAAGGTATGCGCATACCAAACACTCTATTTTTTTTTATGCTGCTAATAGGTAATTTCATTACGTAATGATAGAAATGCTTATAAGAGAATTTTTACCTATATTAGGTAGGGATTAATATGACTTATTGTACTGAAACTGATGTTTATCACGAAACTGGTTATACTACTAATTTAATTCAAAGACTTACAGAAAAAACTGCTGCTCAAGTTACGACTATGATTGATGGTTTTATTACTAAAGCAAAGAAAAAAATTAATGGTGCTGTAGCTATTCCTTATGTTGTCCATCAAGAGAGGCACATCGTTGAAGATGTTCCTATTGAGGGAGATGAGGGTAAAGTAACGAGGATTTATCTTGGAATGTATGAGACAGATATGATTTTGGAAACATATGCTGTATCAGATAGCTTAATTATGGAAGATTTTAACGTTCAAGATTGTGTCGTTAAAGTCCTTAGAGTATGGGTGAATTGTTATCGTAAAGCCAAGAACGATGAAGATTATGGATGGGTACATGCGCCAAGCAATGGATATATTGATTTTATTGGCAAAGCTGGCGGAGGCGAAGATTTGGCTGAAGGCACAACAGTTCATATAACTTATCTTTATAATCCATTTTTGGTTAATGTTCCAGAAAATATTAAGACTGCTTGTGCTCAATTTGCTGGTATTGCTCTTATTGACCATTTACTTGGAATCCGAGAAGGTTATCAGGCTTTTGAGGCGGAAGATTTGCTTCCACTAACAGATAAAGAGAACTTATATGCCAAGAAAGGCTCACTATTAGCTAGAGCAAAAGAGAATTTAAGATCATATGGATTTGGCTGGCACGGAAGCGTGGTTTAAATGGTGCACCCAGTAGTGTCTGGTGGAATAAATGACGCTAAGAAATGTTTGATGCAATTAATTGAAGAGTCTGATGCTGATTCATTGGCAGACAAAATATTTGGTGATTGGACAGTAGCTATGGAAAAAATCTATGGACCAATAAGCGGGTTAAAAATACCAGTCATTACAGTTAGAATTTCACCAGCTAGAATATGGCAAACCCATTATGCCCGTAGAATTCCTGAAGCTGGAGACATGGGTATTTATGCTTTTAGTGCTCACGTTTTTCATAAGCGATGCATCGAAGCAGGAGAAGAAAAATATAAATATGCCCAAGATTTAGCTGATAGAATCATGACATATCTTTTGAAAGTAAAATGGGAAGCCAAAGTAGATTGTCCTATATGTGACATTTACGATATGCAAGCTAGAGAGTCAGAACCTAGCAGAGGTCCTAAGGCTCAAAGGGTTTGTAGGGTGATAATAGAAGGGTTCATGTTAATAAAGCGTATAGATTCTTAATAGAAATACTTAAATAGATGGCTGAGTATAATAATTAATAGATGATTTATGCCCAAAGGAAAATTTAAATACCGCATCATGGTTATTACTGATGGACCACTTGCTGGTACAGGTTTTAGCGAAGAAGCAAAAAATATTTTTTATAGATTAGTTCAAACTGGCGAATTTGAAGTTATATGGTTTAATATAACTGGAATAGGTTCTCCAGTTGATTTGCCAGATACACTTTTTGGTGATATTTCACACAAAGGAGCGACAATAAAAGTTATTGGAAATCGTGGAAATCCCCATAATTTTGGTGCACCACTTTTTCAGAAACATTATTTAAAATATCATCCAGAAATTGTATTCTTTATGGGTGATCCAAAAATTATAGAACCATATGTTGATGAAAGATTACCAATTAGTTTGAAAGAAAAATTTCATTTTCCTCTCTTCTTTTATTGTACGCTTGATGGACTTCCAGTTCATCCAAAAAATAAAGTTTTAACCAAAGCCAATGTACTTATTGCTATGACGGAATGGGCACAAATGGAATTTGCAAAAATGGGGCTTCAATCTGCATCTATTCATCATGGTGTTAATTGGAATTGGTGGTCTAATAATCCTAAAACAAAGGCAATGTTACGGAGGAAATATAGAAGAATTATTCCAGAAGATTGTATTCTTTTTATAAATTGGGAAGTTCCACAACATAGAAAAAGAATTGATGCATTACTTAGAGCTTGGAAAGCATTCAAGCCAGAATCAAAAAATACAAAATTACTTATATATGGAGACTGGAATATGGGGGACGATCTTGGATGGAATATTGAAGATTTAATCGAGCAATATGACGTTCCACGAGATACAATAATTTCTCCAACACAATTAATTGGTACACCTAAATATTGGGGAGTTGCAGAACCGATAGAACAGGTTAGAGATATAGCACGAATGGGAGATATATATGTTTCAACTACAAGTGGAGAAGGCTTTGGGAAATGTCCATTAGAAGCTATGAGTCTTGGAATTCCAGTTATAATAACAGATTATTCGGCTTGTTCTGAGGTTTGTAAAAAAGGTAGTATTCTTGTTCCTACTTATGAGGGGCAGGCTGGAAGATTTAGATGGCATGATAAAGTAAGAGGCGTTGAAGGTGGAATAGTAAATGAAGATAAATTTGCACATGCAATGTTACAATTATATAATCATCCTGAAGAACGTGTTAATCTCGGAAAACAGGCTAGATTATGGGCAAGAGAATTTGATTATGATACCAAGATAATACCATTATGGGTAAACTTGTTTAAGCAAGTTGCCCCAGAAAAAGTTATGATGAGGGAACTTTTACAGTTGTGATATTATGAGTGAAGTTTGTGGTATTTGGTGTATTCATGGTTATGCTGATACTCGTTCTTG
>SOIB01000058.1 GCA_004377355.1 Candidatus Stahliibacteriota bacterium
ATTAGAATTATAAAACATAATAGATTTTATTAAGATAATAATTTAAAAGGAGTGTGAAGATGGAAGTAGAGTTAAATAAAGAAGGTGATATAAAGCGCTATATTAAGATTATTAAAAGGAGGTTGTGGATAGTTCTGGGGGTAATCGGAGGTGCAATCATCTTAAGTGTAATTTATATAATATTTTCACCTCCACTCTATACTTCTTCTTCATCATTTATGATTGGAAGACTTGAATCTTTATTTGCAGATAGATATCTACGTATTTCCATGGAAGAAGAGATTACAAATCACCTGTACCTCATTAAGACTGAACCAGTTGTACAGAAAGCGGCATATAATTTTACTCCAGAAGAAATCGAGAAAATGGAATTTGATAGCGCCACACAGGTTTTTTCAAGAATTAAATCTGATCTTAATAGCGGAAGAATAAATATAGGTGTTGAGGGAGAGTCACGAATTATAAAAATTGTAGTTTCCGAGACCAATCCATATAGAAGTTCACTTATAGCAAATAAACTAGCAATAGCATACAGGGATTTCAATAGTGAGATAAATAGGGGAGAAGCTTTTTCCACGCGTACATTTATTGAGAGCCAACTTGAGAAGGTAACGGATGATTTAAAAAAAGCAGAGGAAGCATTGAAGTCTTTCAAGGAAGGACATGGAATTATTGGAGTATCAGAAGAGATAAGAAATTTTGTTGAACAGATGGGAGTAATGGAGACTGAGTATAGAAGGGCTAGACTGGATGCACAGACATTAAGGCAAGAACTGGAGTCAGTGAGGTCTATGTTAACCGAACGTCAACAGGCATTACTCTCAGAAGCTTCAGAAACTTCCTATCAAATCTTCGACAATCTAAAATCTCAACTTGCTGGTTTAGAAAGGGAAAGAGCTGATTTGATGATACGAGGACATGGTGCCAGTGATGAAAAGATTATAAGTATAGAAAATTCTATAAACAAAATAAGAAGGCAGATGAGTGATATGTTCAGGAATCTACTTCAAGAGGGGAGTGTGATAGATCCGCTCGAGGATGTGAGAGATCTACTTCAGAAGTCACTTACTCTTAAGGTAAACTATACAGTGGCAAAGACGAAAGAAGATGCCCTGGAAGGCGTATTATCAACTTATCAGAATGAATTAAAAGAAATGCCAAAGAGAGATTTACAATTAGCGAGATTGGAAAGGGAAAGAACTGCAAATGAGAAGTTGTATCTAATGCTAATGGAGAAGAAGCAGCAATCACAGATTGAAGAAGCAAGCGAGCTTGGCAATATTGCTATAATTAGTCTTGCAAAAACACCAAGTAGTCAGAACATCTCATCCAAACTTAAAAATTGTATTATGTTCCTATTTCTTGGTATCTTTATAGCAATCGGAGCAGCTTTTGTTGCTGATTATATGGATTCTGCAATTAAAGATTCAGAGGAAGTTATTGGATTGAGTGGCCTGACAAAACTTGCTTCAATACCACTAATTTCTGAAAACGAAAATAGTATTCCTATTATAGTTGATGATAACTATAATCTTTATATGGGTGAGGCAATCAGGAGACTTAGAACAAACATAAAGCTCTCAAAAGTTGATAAACCGCCTTCTTTACTTCTTGTAACTAGTCCTGATGTAGGTAGTGGCAAATCAATAGTTGCAATAAATCTGGCAATTTCATTTGCCTCTTCTGGAGATAAGGTACTCCTTGTTGATGCAGACCTTAGGAGACCAGCAATAGAGGAATATCTTAAAATTCAGGCAAGTAAAGGAATAACAGAATTATTAAATGGTGATGACAATACTGAGATTCTTACCTATTCTAATATTGATGCAACTTTTTTTATTGATATATTGCCATCAGGGAAATTGCCTGAAAATCCATCAGAATTACTTGATTCAGATAAAATGAAGGAATTAATTTCCGAGTGGAAAAGATATTATGATATTGTTATTTTTGATTCTCCACCTCTTTTAATGGTCAGTGATGGTTTTATATTGGGTAGTATGGTTGATAAGACACTTCTAGTGGTAGCATATAGAGAGACAACAAGAGAGATGATATCACAGACAATAACACAGCTTAACCAGCTTGATATAAGTACACTTGGATTTGTGATCAACAAGGTTCCTCTAGAAGTTGAATCTGCTTACTATGGGTATTATAAGGATAAGTACAAGAAAGAAACAGTTAAATCTTTACCCAATACTAAAATCTGAATAGAGAATTTTATTTAGTAACAGGTTTGTTTTATCCGCTTTATTTTAAGATATAATATCTATATGTATAATAAGGAATAGTTTAAATAGTTTTCAGTATAATTAAGTGAATATTGATGAAAAGATCAATAGAATCGATGGTTGAAAAATTAATCGATTCCCGGATTTAGTCAGGGAGAAATAGTGATAAGTAGAGCAAGACCCTATTTGAATTTAGAGAATTTGATATCAATATTAAGAGATGGTGATGTAAGTGACCCACAAATAATAAGAGAATTCGAAGATTCAATTTCCAGAATTTTTGATGCAAATAGGGCATATGCAATACATCAGGGAAGACTGGCACTACTCCTGGCTCTCAAGATTCTTGAAATAGGTGAGAGAGATGAGATAATAGTTCAGTCGTTTATTTGTCCTTATGTGATTGATGCAATTCTCGAATTAGGTGCAACTCCGGTTCTGGCTGATAGTTCAAGAGTTGATTTTCAAATTTCACCATCAAGTATCAGAAAAAATATTTCACGTAAAACAAAGGCAATAATTTGTGCGCATATTTACGGTATACCATCTCCTATCCAGGAAATATTTGAAATTGCCTCTCGGAATAAATGTTATCTGATTGAAGATTGTGCACAGACGATGGGCGCTAAATCGGGTGGTAAAAATATTGGTACATATGGTGACCTATCATTTTTTAGTTTTAACTTCGATAAACCGATTTCACTCGGTCAGGGAGGAATGCTTATTGTAAACAATAAGGAACTTATTGATAGAGCAGAGGAAATTATTTCCAACCACGAAAGAATATCACCCGATGAAGAACGAAAAATTCTATTTGGTTTTATTGTACAGTACATTCTTACCGGAAAGGATGCCTATAAATATCATCTCCCTATAACATTTGGTGAATCTCTTATAGAAAGATTTCCGATACTATACTCAATTTTAGATGAGTGTATTATGAATAACCTGCCAATTTCCGAAATATCAAACCGAATCCTGAAGTTTACCAGGGAGAAAAAGCTTCTAAGAGGGCAAAAAAAATCCAGATTCAGTAAGTCAATATACAGGGTAAAAAGACGAATGAGAAAGCTATTCCCTGAAACTCCAGCAAGATTAAGTAAAGATAGTAGAAATTTTCTTATGAATTCCATCAGGGCTTCCCTGGGGATTAAACTATTAAAGGAACTAGATTTTATGTATTCAGTAAGAAACAAAAATGCTGAGTATCTAAGCAAGAATTTAGATAAAAACAGATATATATTGCCAATAATTAATGAGAAAAATGAGCCTTACTTTATCAGATATTCTGTACTGAACAAAACTGATTTTTCAGTAGCGGAAATAAGTAAGATGGCTCTAGAAAAGGGAATTGAGATTGGAAACTTCAACTGGCCAAATCCAGTTCATCTTATACCATACTATTCACGTATAATCAAACATGAGAGAGAAAATTTGAAAGAAAGTGAATACCTGGCTCAAAATATACTGAACATTCCGATTCACACATCTATTGCCAAGGAAGAC
>SOIB01000192.1 GCA_004377355.1 Candidatus Stahliibacteriota bacterium
TTATCATTGGTAAATAGGTCTACAATTGCAATGTTAGGGACTAATGGCGATGAAGGTTATCCAAACATCAGAGCAATGATAAAAATGGAGAATGAAGGTTTAAAGACAATATGGTTTAGCACAAATACATCTTCAAGGAAAATACCACAACTTAAAAAGAACCCAAAGGCTTGTGTTTATTTTGTTGATTTCGATAAATGGATAGGGTTAATGTTAGTGGGAACCACAGAGATACGTAAGGACCAGCAATCAAGGGAGCGCCTCTGGCGTGAGGGTTATGAGAAGTATTATCCCAAAGGAGTAAATGACCCCGATTATTCTGTTCTACGGTTCACCACACAGTGGGGAAGGTATTATCACTCTTTAAACCATATAACCTTCGAACTTTAGATTTTTATAATTAAGAATTAATTGTGAGTAACCAACCAAGTTCAAAAAACAAAAAACATTTAGTGAATATCATACGTCGTATTGCAAGGGTCTGGAGTCTCTTAAGCATAGTTTTTGTTTTAGTGATCGTGATTGGACATATTTTAAATCCTGAGGATGTTCTTCCTACAATAGGTGAATGGATTGGTATTTTATTCTTCCCGTTCGGCGTTGTATTAGGTCTAATACTATCCTGGAAGTGGGAAGGATTGGGAGCAATGATTACAATTGGTAGCTTAATTGGTATCTATATAACAATTCTAATTATAAGAGGGTATCTTCCAAGGGGTCCTTTCTTTGTTCTCTTTGCAGCACCTGGATTCTTTTTCCTTTTATCCTGGCTTTTATCAAGGATTAATGGGAAAACACAAAAAGAATGAATCATAAAGAAATTAGAGGTTCAATGTACAAAAAAATTACAATTGGAATTTTAATCAGTTTAATAATCATCAATATTATCTGGCTTGCTACTTCAAAATACCCGGGTTCATTCATTGGAGTACTCTTCTATGGAGTTATGACCTTTCTCTTCTGGCGAAAAAGTCATTTCCAAGCAGGTATTATTGGTGGAATCATCGGATTAGTTGTTCACATCTATGAACTAATATTCAATAATATAACAAAATTGGGATTACTTGATTCAGGATTCTTTTTTATAAATCTAATTTTGCCTTTACCTCTCATATATTTCAGTTATAAGACTTATAAAGAATCTAAATACAGAAGTGATAAACCAAATTCCTAGATTATATCTTCCTTAAAGATAGCTTGACTTTCAATAACACAAATATACAATTTGTCAGGAATGAAGTGAAGAAAGGAGGAAAGATTTATGCTTAAAAAATTCTTTCTTACTTTATTTTTGTTAATATTTATTTTTTCATGGTTTGGAATAAATGGTTGTGGTAAAAAGTCACCTCCAGAACCCGGGAGATATTACAATAAAACTAAAGGTTTTTCCATCAAATTTCCAAAAGGATGGGAAATATTCGAAGGACAGACGGAAGAAGACCCTGTTGTCGAAGCTGTAAGTCCCTGGGAGAGTGACTCTGATATGTTAAGTGAGTTTATTTCAATCTATGTTGATGAATTGCATAACTGGATGGACCTGGATGATTATTATAGTGAACTCAGCATCAATTCGGAGAATGAGCTTGCCCACTATCAAGAAGAGGACAGTGGTACCAGCACCATTGATGATACTTATGTGAAGTGGCTTATTTTTTCTTACACAGTTGCAGAGGGAGCTATGCAGAATATATCGTATCTCTTTTTCAAGGATCACCAGGCATATATAATCACCTGTAATTCTGAACCAGAGAAGTTTTATATGTATAAGAGCAAATTCGAAGAAGTTGCACAAAGCTTCAAATTTGAATGATAAATCACACGGTAAACTGTGTTGAATTGGTTATAAATATCCTTGAAAAAAGGAGGAGTTTAGTTTGAAAAAAGTGATAAGGAAATTTCTAATCTTGCTAATAATAGTAATCGCTTTTATATATGTTAGTCAGCTTTTTGCAACTAATCAAAAAGGAGAATCTACAATGAACAAACAAGATGAAACTTTTGAAAAATCTACATTCGCCGGAGGCTGTTTCTGGTGTATTGAAGCAGCTTTTGAAAGATTAGAAGGTGTTTTTAAAGTCGTTTCTGGATATACAGGAGGGCATAAAGAAAATCCAACTTATGAAGAAGTGTTAGCTGGTAAAACCGGGCATTATGAAGCTGTAGAGATTTTGTATGATCCATCTAAAATAACATACAAAGAACTACTTTATATATTCTGGAAGATTATAGACCCAACTGACCCAGAAGGTCAATTTGCTGATAAAGGTTCACAATATAGAACAGCAATCTTCTATCATAATGAAGAACAAAAACGCTTGGCTCTTGAATCAAAAGAAGAGTTAGAGAAATCAGGAATATTCGAAAAACCCATCGTTACTGAGATTATAAAATTTATTAAATTCTATCCAGCAGAAGAATACCACCAGGATTACTACAGGAAATGTCCGGTTAGGTATAGCACATATAAATTTTCTTCAGGCAGAGAACAATTCTTAAAAAAAGTATGGGGTGAAAATATGAAGGAAAAGGAATCTAATAGCGAATCTGAATATGAAAAACCTTCTGAAGAAGAGCTTAAGAAAAAGTTAACTCCGCTGCAATATAATGTCACACAGGAAAATAGAACAGAATCCCCATTCAACAATGAATACTGGAACAACAAGAGAGAAGGGATATATGTTGATATAGTATCCGGAGAGGCTCTTTTTAGTTCCCTTGATAAGTTTGATTCGGGCTCTGGATGGCCAAGTTTTACGAAATCTCTTGAAGAAAGAAACATTGTTGCAAATATGGACACAACCTATGAAATGAAACGGGTAGAAGTAAGAAGCAAACATGCTGATTCTCACCTCGGACATCTTTTCGAAGATGGACCGGAACCTACTGGACTTCGTTATTGTATAAATTCTGCTTCCATTCGCTTTATACCTAAAGAAGATTTAGAAAAAGAAGGATATGAAGAATATTTAGAACTCTTTCTGAAATGAAATAAGGAGGTAAAAATCGAAATAAAGCTTGATGGAAAATTGGCTGTTGCTACCGCATCTTCAAAGGGAATTGGATTCGGTGTAGCAAAGATACTGGCTACCGCTGGAGCAAATGTAATTCTATTATCAAGGAATGAGGAAAATCTTAAGAAAGCTCAAGGTATGATTGAAAAAGATACTGGAAGAAAACCTAAGTATATTGTTGGTGATTTATCAAATCGTGATGATTTAAAAAGAGTAGTAAAAGAAACTAAAGAGATAGGAGATCCCGATATATTCTTCTTCTCGACTGGTGGACCAAAAGCTGGTTTTTTTATGGAAAAAAGCATGGAAGAATGGGAGGAAGCTGTTAACCTATTGCTTTACCCCGCTGTGTTTTTAAGTAAAGAATTCCTACCAAAAATGATAGAGAAAAAGTGGGGGAGAATAGTTCTCTCCACCAGTGTGGCAATAAAAGAGCCCATTCCAAACATAGCTTTAAGTAATGTAGTCAGGATTTCAATGGCTGGGTTAGTAAGAACTCTGGCAAAGGAAGTGGGAGAGCATAAGGTTACTGTAAATGGCATAATGCCAGGCATAATAAAAACAGATAGAATGATTCAATTAGCTAAGGATAAAGCAGAAAGGGAGGGAATAACTACTGAAGAAGCCCTGGATGATTATGCTAAACCAATCCCAATAGGTAGATTAGGAAATCCCGAGGAAATAGGATATATGGTT
>SOIB01000057.1 GCA_004377355.1 Candidatus Stahliibacteriota bacterium
TGAGAAAGGGACACTCGTATATGGAGACCAACTATTAGGAGCTATAACAAAGCAGGTATTAAAAGAAAGACCAGGCTCACAGGTTCTATTTGATGTGAAGTGCAGCCAGGGTCTTGCTGAATGGATAGAAGAACTTGGTGGTAAACCAGTAATGTGGAAGACAGGACATTCACTTCTCAAAGCAAAAATGAAAGAGATTAAATGTCCAATTGCTGGGGAGATGAGTGGGCATATCTTTATTGCAGACAATTATTATGGTTTTGATGATGCTATATTCGTCTCCGCAAGATTCTATGAACTTGTTTCAAAGACAGATAAGAAAGTGTCTGAAATTATCAAAGAAATGCCATACTATGAGAACACACCAGAAATTAGGACCGATGTAACCGAGGATAGCAAATGGAAGATAGTTGAAGATGTCCGAGAACACTTTAACAAGGAATATGATACAATCGAGATAGACGGTGTACGAATTCTTTTTGATGATGGTTGGGGGTTGGTTAGAGCATCAAATACACAACCGGTTATAGTTACCCGTTTCGAGGCGAAAACAAAAAGTCGACTGAATGAGATAAAGAACCTTGTTCATAATTTCATAGATGAAAAAAGAAGAAATTATAGTTGAACTCGTCAGGATAGCTGAAAGGCTGGGTATTAAGATAATCGAAGATAAGTTGCTCAGAAAAGGTGGACATTGTCGAGTATTTACAATTAAATATCTTATTATGGACAAGCGAATTTCCACTAATGATAAAATTGAACTTCTTGTATCTGCTTTAAAAAGCCAAAATCTCGATGATATTTATCTTACGCCTAAAATAAGGGAATTATGTACTTTAGAAAAACAAAATTAGGTATAGCTTTTGGAGGGGGTTCAGGGAAGGGTGTTGCACATTTAGGTGTAATAAAGTGCCTGGAAGAAGAAGGCATACAACCCGATATTATAACAGGGACGTCAATAGGTGCATTAATAGGCTCCCTTTATGCATATGGAATTGGATTTGAGCAGATAGCAAACTCAGCTAGAGATATCATCGAGTCAGATGAATTCCAGAAATTGGGTTTTGAATTCTTCTCTGACCATAAAAAAGAGCATAGTTTCAAACAATTAAATGACTACCTCAAAGAAAGATTTATCTACGCAAAAATGGTCATAAAGCCCCATATTATTGAAAGAGAAACATTAAGAAAGGTGATTGAGAAAATTATTCCTGATGTAGATATTGAGGATTTACCCAAACCTTTTGCCACTGTAACACTTGATCTTATCAGTGGAAATGATGTAGTTATAAGTAAGGGTTCCTTAATCGATGCTGTTTTAAAATCCATTTCCATAGCTGGTATCTTTCCTGTATGGGATGAGGATGGGAAGATATTAGTTGACGGAGGTCCAGCTGCTAGCACACCGGTTGAAGCAGCTTATTCCCTTGGTGCTAAAAGAGTTATAGGCGTTTACCTTTGCAGTAGACTATCTAAAAACTTTAAAATCAAATCAGCTCTTAACATTAATTTCAGGATTGACGAAATCACTAAATTCTGCTTAAACAGAATTAAAGCAGAAAAGGCAGATGTTCTGATCGAACCTAGGATACATTCCATTCACTGGGCAGACTACAAAAAAATTGACTATGGAATAAAAGAAGGCTATCGCGCTACAAAGAAAAAGATAAAAGAAATACGAAAATTGGGTGGACCATTACGATTCATGAGGAAAAAAAGGACTTCTTGAGTGAATAACTACCAGATGTAATAAAGAAATAAATCAAAACATTGTACCTATCAATTTTACAATCATCAAGAATGTAACCGTTCTGATTAGTTAACAAATACATCAAATTAATTAAACATTTAATTGTGGAAAAATCTTGACAAAGTAAAATTTTTAAATATATATATTAAATCATGGAATTATTGATAGTTGATGACAATAAAGCTGTAAGAGACTATCTTAGAGATGTATTAATCAGGGATGGACATATATGTAAAGCTGCCTCAGATGGTAACGAGGCAGTAGAAATTTACGGAAAAAATAAAATTGACTGTGTCTTCCTTGATTTTGAAATGCCCGGAATGGATGGAATATCCGCTGCAAAGGAAATGCTCAACATGAATCCCGACGCTTCAATAGTCATGGTAACAGGGTTTGAGGATATGGAAATCATAAGAAGTACCATGCGTTTAGGTGTATTCGATTATCTTATTAAACCAATTGAACCTCAAGTACTTGTACGTGTGTTGAACAAGGTAGAGGAACGCAACGCTCTTTTAAAACTAAAACGCGAATATCAAACTATGCTTGAAACTAAGGTTAATGAACAGAGAGAAAAACTGGAGGAGATGATGTTTGCAACTGTTAAATCTCTAGTGAAAGCTCTAGAAGCAAGAGATCCATACACAAGTGGACATTCTAAACAAGTAAAAGATATAGCTTTAAAATTATTCGATGAATTTAAATATTCCAAAGATGATAGAGAAGTTCTTGCCAGTGCTGCTTTAGTCCATGATGTAGGAAAAGTAGGCGTTCCTGATTCTATATTATTAAAGCCCGGACCACTCACAAATGCAGAATACGATGAAGTAAAGAAACACACAGAAATTGGGGCAGATATTCTAAGCCCTTCTGTAAGTGATGACCGAATAATTGATGTCGTTCATCATCATCATGAAAGGCATGATGGTAAGGGATTTCCAGATGGACTTAAGGGGGATGAAATTCCAGAATTTACCAGAATCATCATTATCTCTGATGCTCTCAGTGCAATGCTTTCCGAAAGACCTTACAGGGAAAAACGTAATAGAAAATATATACTTAAAGAATTGGATGAAAATTCTGGAACGCAATTTAATCCAGAATTCGCTGCAGCAACTACGAAGCTATTCAAAGAGAGAAAGATTACCTGAATAAGGAATTTTCTTTAAATATATTATTATTTTATTAAAAAATTATAAAAGGAATAATCTTAATCTTTCTTTGGATTTAATATTTAAGAGGTACTGTAAGGAAATTTTATAGTTATTTCGTTATTACTTACACTAAGTGAACCATTCATCTTCTCTGTAATCTTCTTTACTGCAAAGATAGAAAGAAGGTATAAACTCTCCGGAATGTATTTAAATTCATCAATTGAAATCTCACTAAAGACTGGCGAAGAAAATTTAATCACACATCCATTCTCATAAGATTCAGATGTTACTTTACATTCATCACCACCAAACTCCCTAATAGCATCACATATAAACTCCAATTTCGCTCTATCAACCTTAATACTGTCGGAACATGTGGAAGGTAAGTTAAATTTATCTAGAAGGAATTCGTCAATTTTTAGAGTTTCCTCCTCTACTCTCCTGACGTTAAGAAAACCCTGGTATATTTCTTGTAATTCTTTCATTCCTTTCATCACCTGGTCTAGAGAACTGATTAGAGAACTATTTGAAGAAAGGTCTCTTAGTGCAATTATAAGCTGTTGAATACCTCGAATCCTATGATCAATTACTCCCAGGAGTTCTGCGATGGTTAATTTATGTATATGAGTAGCTTCCTCCGAATGCTTTTCCATATTGTAACTATAAAGAATAACCATTATTTGTCAATCCTTCTATCATACAGAGTCCTATAAATGAATTTTTTAAATTTTTTTAAATAATACAACAAAAATGAAGCAATTTTAGGCTTCTTTTTTATCCCTTGCGTAATAATTTATCAATGATATATTATAATTAACATATGCCAGTAGTTACATTAATAACTGATTTCGGGGTTGGTGACCCTTACGTTGCAATGATGAAAGGAAGAATATTGTCAGTTGATCCTGGAATTAAGTGTATAGATATAACTCATGATATTGAAGTTGGTGATATAGAAAGTGCTTCTTTTCTTTTACTAAAAAGTTATAAATATTTCCCGGAAGATAGTGTGCATCTTGCCATCGTAGATCCAACCGTTGGAGGAAGTAGACGAGCAATATTTTCACAATTCCAAAATCACTTATTCGTTGGTCCAGATAATGGAGTGCTATCACCTTTCTTATCTCGTACATATAGAATAAATAAAAATACTGACCTCGATCCAAAAACCTTTGAAGGACGTGATATATTTGCACCAGTTGCAGCGTACCTTGCTATCGGTAAAGAAGTAAAACATTTAGGCGTACGAATCTATGATCCAGTTAAAATTGAACTTTCAAAACCCCGTATGATAGATTCCACTCTAATAGGTGAAATAATATATATTGACCACTTTGGTAATCTCATATCCAATATTAATGAGGATATACTACCTTCATCGGATATTGAAATTGAGATAAAAGGGAAAAAGATTGAAGGTTTATCCAGGAACTACGAGGAGGGAAAGAATAAGGGACTCTTAGCACTTATTAACGGTGGTTTTGGGTTATTAGAGGTTGCATTATATAAAGGGAATGCTGCTTTATATACAGGTTGTAAAAAAGGCGAAAAAATCGCTATAAGGAGGAAGGATGAGTGATATATTTGATGAAATTAGAAGATTTGAACGGGATATGGATCTCCTCCTGAGCAGTTTTATGCATACTGGACATGGAGTCCCCTATAGCGGTGGATGGAGACCTCCCTTCAATATCTTCGAGAAGAACAATTCTTTGGTAATAATAATGGAAGCAGCAGGAGTTAAACCTGAGGATCTCCATGTAATCCTTGAAAAAAACATAATAACAATTTCTGGAAAGAGGGAAGACCCTTTTGCTGATGAATCAAGGAATTTTTATTCAATAGAGATAGCATTTGGAACCTTTGAGCGAAGGATAACGCTACCTTGCGAAGTTGATGCAGAAAAAGCGGTTGTTACCACTAAAGATGGATTTATTCAGATAGTCCTGCCAAAGGTTCCTTCCTCAATTGAAAAAATAATAGAGATTGAATGAGTATGGAAATATGAAGGATTCTAGCATATCTTTTGAAGACTTAGACATTAAAGTTCCTCAAGTTGTACCTGTCCTTCCACTCTCGAAAGTAGTCCTCTTTCCAGCTCTGGTTTTGCCAATCGCGGTGGAAAAAGAACACCATATTAAATTAATAGAAGATGCGCTGAATAAGGATAAACTGATCGGTCTATTCCTGAGTAAAGTTGAAAAAAATCCAAAACCAAATGAAATTGAGGAATATGGAACTATTGCATCCATCATCAGAATGATAAAAGTTCCAGACGGTACTATAAGGGTTCTTGTTCAAGGACTAAGAAGAATCAAAATAATCAAGATTTTGCAGGAGAAGCCATACATAATCGCTGAAATTTCTGAAATAAAGGAATCTCTTGTGAACAAGGATGAGATAGAGCCAATCAAGAATAAACTTCTTAAAAATTTTCAAGAATTTGTTGAATATTCACCCTATATCCCTGAAGAGATAGCAACCATAGTAATCAATATTGAAGATGATTCAAACCTTGCAGATTTTATCGCGGGGAATAGTAGAATCTCTCCAGAGGAAAGTCAAAAACTTCTGGAAACATTGGATTTAAAAAAGCGATATGAACTTTTAACTAACATCATATCTGAAAATCTAGATAGGGTTAAAGTTCAAGGAGAGATTTCAGGTAAGGTCCAGAAAGAACTTAGTGACATTCAAAGGAAAGCTATACTCCACGAACAATTAAAGGCTATTAAGGAAGAATTGGGCGAAGAAGATTCTGCAAGTGCTTTGGTAAAGGAATATGAAAAAAAGATAAAAGAGAGTGGAATGAGCGATGAGGCAGAAAAAGCAGCTAATGATGAGCTTGAACGATTAAAAATCATTCCACCACAATCCGCAGAATATAATGTAATACGAAATTATCTCGATTGGCTTTGTGATCTTCCCTGGAGCAAAATGACAGAGGATAACCATGATATTAATAAGGCAGAAAAAATCCTTAATGAAGACCATCATGACCTGGATGATGTAAAGATGAGAATAATCGAATTCCTTTCTGTTAGAAAATTAAAAAAGGATGTTAAGGGTCCAATACTATGTTTCGTTGGACCACCTGGGGTAGGCAAAACATCACTTGGACAATCAATTGCGAGGGCACTGAATAGAAAATTTATACGAACATCTCTTGGTGGTATTCATGATGAAGCAGAAATTAGAGGACATAGGAGAACTTATGTGGGTGCCCTTCCAGGTCGGATAATACAGAGCCTTAAAAGGATTGGGTCAAAAAATCCAGTCTTTATGTTAGATGAGATTGATAAAGTAGGGAAAGATTTCAGAGGAGATCCAGCATCTGCACTTCTTGAGGTTCTTGACCCCGAGCAGAATAATTCCTTCAGGGATAATTTCCTTGATGTGGCCTTTGACCTCTCAAAAATTATGTTTATTACAACAGCAAACATGACAGATACAATTCCACTACCACTGCTTGATCGTATGGAGGTCATTAGAATTCCTGGTTATACAGTGGAAGATAAATATAAAATAGCCACAATTTATCTAACTCCAAGGCAAATTAAAGAAAATGGACTCACAAAGAGTCACATCAAATTTACAAAGGGTGCCATAAACAAAATAACCACAAACTACACAAGGGAAGCAGGTGTTAGAAACTTAGAAAGAGAGATTGGAAAGATATGCCGTAAAGTAGCTAGTAAAGTTGCAAAAGAGGAAAACGGCAGATATGAGATAACAGAAGACATTCTAGAGGAATATCTTGGTCCTACTAAATTCAGGATAGAAGAAAAGGAACAAGCACCAGCCATTGGCATAGCCACCGGTCTTGTTTATACACCCGCAGGGGGTCAGATACTCTTTGTTGAGGCAACAATGATGAAAGGAAAAGGAAATCTCATACTCACAGGTAAACTTGGAGAGGTTCTCCAGGAATCAGCTAAGGCTGCTCTTTCCTATATCAAGGCAAATGCTTCTATCTTCAATATTGACGCAGAAGAGCTCTCTAATAAAGACATACATATCCATATTCCTGAGGGCGCAACACCAAAGGAGGGTCCTTCAGCAGGAATAACACTTGCTATCGCCCTGATATCATTATTTACCAATAAGCCAGTATCAATGGATTATGGAATGACTGGTGAGATAACTCTTAGGGGAAAAGTTCTACCTATCGGTGGAATAAAAGAGAAGGTCCTGGCAGCAAAGAGAGCTGGAATAAATAACCTTATTTTACCTCTGGAAAACAAGAAGGATTTGGTTGAAATCCCGGAGTATCAGAAGAAGGGATTAAATTTTATATTCATAGATAGAATTGAAGGAGCAGCAAGGGCTGTAATCACTGATCTAAAAATCAAGGAAAATTTATAAATGCCGAAAACAGTAGCGGATAAGAAAATACACTTCAACTTCATAATAGAGAATTAGTGGCAAAAAAGGGAAACAACAGCCTCACTCTGTTCCTTATATTAATCTTAAGTGCTTTCATCTTTTCTTTTGCGTATAAGGTCTGGCATCCTTTTGATTATTCGAAAATAAAGATTGAGGTTCTAAATGCATGCGGTATTGATGACCTTGCAAGAGATACATCAAGATTCTTAAGGAAAAAAGGATTTGATGTAACATATTTTGGAAATGCAGCAGAATATCAGAATAAAACCATTATAGTTGATAAATTATCAACTGATAAGAAATGGGGAAAGATAGTTGGTAGAACTCTGGGAATCAAAACTATTTCCACACACATAGATTCAACCCGCCTTGTTCATGTTATTATATTGTTAGGAAAGGATTATGACTATGTTTTACCAAAAGAGATCCTAAACAGGAGGTTTATTGGTCTCTAATGATAATTTAATAATTAACGTGGTGGAAACTATGCAGGAAAAAAAGGCAACTGGTATTATTAAATTAAATGTAAGCGAGGTTTGTGATTTTACTGACACATTCATTATCTGCACTGCAATAACTAACATTCACTCTCGCGCTATTGCCGATACAATCAAAGAACAGCTCGGAGAGAAAAATTTATGTGTCCATCATATTGAGGGTTATAAGTTAGGAAAATGGGTTCTTATGGATTATCTGGATTTTGTAATTCATATCTTCCTTCCAAAACAACGTTCATACTATGACCTTGAAAGGCTCTGGGGCGATGTTCCAAGAGAGGAGTACCCAGGTGAGATGTAAACTCGAAAAGATTCTAAAGGAAACTATAAAAGACCTTTTTGGCGTTGAAATCATCCCTGAAGTTGGGCATCCTCCTTCAGATGAGCTGGGAGACTACAGCACAAATGCTGCATTCTTACTTTCCGAGAAATTAAAGAAAAAACCTGAGGATATTGCTTTGAAATTAGCAAAAAACTTACAAGGGGATATAGTCCAGTTGGCTACAACTATTAGTGGATTTGTAAATATAAAGATAAAAAAAGGGGCATGGATAGAGGAGTTAAAAGGTTCAATACATCCTGATTATGGCAAAATGGACTGGGGTGAAGGTGAAAAAGTATTATTGGAATTTGTATCTGCCAATCCAACCGGTCCCCTTCATGTCGCATCCGCACGAGCTGCAACTTTTGGGGATTCCTTGAGTCGTATCCTTGAGTCACAGGGGTTTAATGTCAGCCGGGAATATTATTTCAATGATAGTGGCAGTCAGGTGGAACTACTTGGGAAATCAATTGAATTAAAGATAAAAGAGTTAAATGGAGAAAGAGTTGATTACCCACCAAATACATATAGAGGTGATTACATCACAGAACTTGCTAAAAAAGCTATGAATAAAAAAATTAAAGATTACGTGGACTTTGGTGTTAAAGAGATTCTAAAAATGCAAAAAAGCACCCTGGACAGATTCAGGGTTAATTTTGACGAATGGATAAGCGAGTCAGAACTCAAAAAGAATGGTATGGCTGATAAAATAATTAAGGACCTTCATGAACTAAAACCCTCTGTACTTGTAAAAAAAGAAGGTGCTCTCTGGTTTACAGCAGGAGATAGGGAAAGGGTTTTTATTCGCAGTGATAATAGTTATACATATGTGGTTCCTGATATTGCATATCATCGTTATAAGTTTAACCGTGGATATGATGTATTGATTGATCTACTCGGTCCTGACCATATAGACCATATTCCTGAACTTAAAGAAAGTCTGGAACTTCTCGGGTATCCGGTTGGTAATCTTGAGGTAAAGATTATACAATGGATCACACTAAAAAGGGGCAAAGAGACGATAAAGATGTCTAAAAGGAGTGGAGAGTTTATAACGATAGATGAGTTAATTAAAGAGGTAGGAGTGGATGCTGCACGATTCTTCTTCTTATTACGAAAATCATCAGTCCCAATGGATTTTGATTTAGAATTGGCAAAGGAACAGTCAGAGAGAAACCCTGTTTATTATATTCAATATGGACATGCACGAATATCAAGTCTTCTTGATCTTGCAAAATATAAGGGATATAGCGTGAACCTGCCAGAGAATCTGGATTTACTATCAAAAGAAGAAGAGTTAAAATTAATTAGAAAGATACCCGAATTTAAAGAGGCATTGGAAGACTCTGCAAAAATGAGAGAACCACATATTCTTGCATACTACCTTTTAGACCTCTCAAAACTATACCATAATTTCTATCAGAGTCATAGGATCATTGGAGGAGAAGAAGAACTAATTCTTCCCCGTCTATTCCTTTCAAATTCGGTCAGGAATGTGGTAGCCAGGGGACTTTCCCTTCTGGGAGTTAGCGCTCCAGAAAGGATGTAATGGAGCATCTTCAAGATACAATAGAGAATTTCCTTCGTGAAGTAATGGAGATTAAATCCAGTGGAATGGAGCATTTCCAGCTGGTCTGGAGAGGTAATTTCCTAATCGATCAGGGAAAAGCCATAAATTATATCAATAATAAAGCTGACTATTTAGACCTCTTATCAATATTCACGAAGGATGAAGAAGGAGTTAGAGTCGCCTTTGTTCCAAAAAGAGAAGTGCAAAAATCCAAGAATTGGATTAATATACTTCTTCTTTTAATGACTATTTTTACTACACTTGCTGCAGGAGCTATGTTGTTGGGTACAAACCCACTATCACCAATTAGTAATCTTCTAAAAGGTATTCCATTTTCAATCACAATAATGCTAATACTTGGAGGTCATGAACTTGGGCATTATTTCGCAGCAAAGAAGAACAACGTAGAAGCAACATTCCCATATTTCATACCTGCCCCACATTTAATTGGAACTTTCGGTGCAGTAATAAAAATGAAATCCCCAATAAAAGATAGGAATGCTCTTATTGAAATAGGTGCAGCAGGTCCTATAGTTGGATTTATTCTAGCTACAATAGTCCTCCTTATCGGACTCTCTCTATCAAAGATAACTCCTTTTAAAGATGGTGGTCTACTCCTTGGTGACTCTATCCTGGTTCACTTTTTAACTAAGTTATATTTTCCTTCTATCCAAAAAGATTCAGAAATCCTCCTTCATCCTGTTGCTTTTGCTGGGTGGATTGGTTATTTCATAACCGCCATTAATCTTCTCCCGATAGGTCAACTTGATGGAGGACACATCACTTATGCATTATTCCAGAAGAAATATCGCTTTATTGCTTATATAACTTTTGCCACAATTGTAGTAGCTGGTCTTTTATGGTTAGGGTGGATAATCTGGGGTGTTTTAATTATAATAATAATAGGATTCAGACATCCTCCACCTCTCGATAATATCTCTGAACCCACCTTAAGAAATCGAATAATAGGATATATTTCATTTGTGATATTTTTAATTACATTCGTCCCTAATCCATTTCAACTTGTATGAATAAATTAAAAAAAGGTGAGGTTATACTGTTTCCAACAGAAACAGTGCTTGGTATAGGATGCCTTCTTGACAGGGAATGTGCAGAAAAGCTCAGTAAGATTACAAAACGCCCAAAGAATAAACCCTTTGCAATGTTACTTTCCGATAAGGAAGACATTAAAAAATGGGTTCTTGAAATTCCATCACTTTATCATCCTTTGAGTAAATTCCTTCCCGGTCCGCTTACTCTAATCCTTAGAGGAATAGATACTCTTCCAGAAGGAGTTCTATCAGAGAATGGTACAGTTGGTATAAGAATTCCTGATTATAAAGTAATTCAGGATTTGATTAAGGATTTGGGTTTACCCCTTATTGCAACAAGTGCAAATTATTCAGGGAAACCTACACCACTTCACACCGATGAGGTCGAACTTGAATTTGATAGAGTAATACCAGGAAGGGCTGGTTCAGGGATAACATCCACAGTCCTAGATATTTCAAACGACAATCCTGTTCTTCTCCGTAAGGGTATGATATCTATAATCGAGATAGAGAATTCTATTGGGGAGGAAGTCCTGCTAGGTGAAAGAGTTCCCATCTATATCCTTTATGTTTGTAGCGCCAACATGTGCAGGAGTCCTATGGCTGAAGCACATCTTAAGTCTATTATAAAAGACCTTGAGAATGTTAAGGTGAGATCTGCTGGAACAATCGCAGTATCGGGTATGCCAATGTCAATAGGAGCAGGAGCAATCCTGGAAGAAGAAAACATTGAACCCCATCATCAATCCGCACATATCGCAAAGCCCATCCTTGATTGGGCGGATATTATTTTTGTTATGGAGGAAGAACATAAGAATTACTTGATTGAATTATCACCTGAGAGCAAGGAGAAAATTGTATTCCTCGGTAATTTCAAAGATAAAAACAGACCGGAAGAAATAGAAGACCCAATTGGCAAGGGAATAGAAGTATACAGGGAAATATTTAGAGAGATAGAAAGTGCAAACAAAAGGGTCGAGGCATACATCCGCAGGAAGTTCAAATAACTATTAGTGAATGAGTGGATGAGTGAATGTGTTTTACATACTCATTTCTTCCATTATGTTTCACCTCCTTTTAATTTTTAAAAGCACCCTC
>SOIB01000129.1 GCA_004377355.1 Candidatus Stahliibacteriota bacterium
ACTTAGGAGGAGTAGACTTTAAATAATGTCAATCACCACAAAGACACAAAGGTCACAGAGGAAACTGAGAGAGAACTAAATTTTAGGTTTCGAGGGGTCGATGTGTCGAGGAAAATTCCTTGAATCCTTGAAACCTTTGGGTATTCTCTGTGTCTTTGTGGTAAAAAATTAAGGAGGAAAAAATGATAATGCAGAGGCTTCGAAGCGTAACCAAATACTTTATGTGGGTTGTAGCTGCATCATTTATTCTTTTTATATTCTTTGGATTTGGGTCTAATATATTGCAAAGAGGTGAAGAAAGAAAAGGGAACTTGATTGCCGAGGTAAATGGGGACGGTGTTGATTATAGAGAATTCAGCTATCGCTTAAGCAAAGATATAAATCTAATCAGTGGTTCTATCGGTATTGACCCCCTTCGTGAGCGGATACTATCAGACCAAATAATCAATGAGTTGATAATGGAGAAGATTTTGAGTGGTCAAATAAATAAAAGGGATATCTTTATCTCTGATAAACAGGTGATAGATATAATAAAGAATTCCCCTCCAAGAGAGATTTTACAAGACTCCACTTTCTGGATTGGAGGACAGTTTGATTATAATAGGTATAATGAGTTACTGAGGGATCCTCGATTAAGAGAATTCATAAATAACTATGCAGAAAGGATAAAGAATGACCTTCCCCAAAGGATTCTTGGAGGCGAAGTTACTTCCCTTGTCAGATTAACACAGACAGAAATTATGGAGAATCTAATGGAGGATTCAATTAAGTTAAAGTTAGAATATATACGTATCCCTGTAGATGAATGGGTTGAGGATGAACCTTTAAGTTCTCCAGAAGAATTCTATTACACACACAAAGAGCTCTTTAGAAGAGAAGGTGTAGTACGACTTGGTTATGTATCTTTCCCCGTAAAAGTGGATGATATAATGATTGCAGAGGTTAGAGATATAGCTAAATCAATCATAGAACGGGCAGAAAATGTTCCATTTGATACACTAATTGGCATATATTCTTACTATCTAAGAGAAAGAAAATTGTATTATGGATGGACTTCAACAGAAGAGCTTCCCTCATTCTTAACCAGTGCACTGCTTGGTGTAAAGATTGATGAAATAACCGAGCCTATTCTCTCTGAGGAAGGTTTTCATATTATAAAACTTATTGGAAGAGAAAGGGGTAGATTGAACTTAAAAGAGATATTTCTCCCTATATTTCCTTCGGCAGAGGTATATATGAATGCAATGACAGAAGCCTGGTCACTGGTTAAGACACTGCGTTCTGACACTTTAATAGGTATTCCAGATAAATATTCTGAAAGATATATTACATATGGAATTGGTTATATCCCTGATATAGGTGTAGATTTTGGAACATTTCTAGATGACCCAAGAAAGGGTAAGGTCTCCCATCCACTTGCAGGTGAAGATTCTCTTTATGTTTTCTGGGTTGAAGATGTTGATATTGGAACCCCTCCATTCTCAACAATGAAGGAAGAGGTTGAAGATACGATAAAGATAATTGAAGCCAGCGTTCGTGCTAAGAAATATATATATGAGAACCTCCCAGACGATATGCTTATAATGTATCCAGAAAAGGGAGCTTGGTATCGTACTCCATATTTCACACTCAATAATTACACAGAGAAGGGGATCGATCTCCCTGATAAAATAGTCAATTTTGCATTCAATCTTAGAGAAGAGATGGTATCGCCTCCTATAAGAGCAGGAAGAGACATTTATGTTCTAAAGGTAATTGGGAGAAAAGCTCCATCATCTGATGAGATTGCAGAGATAATGCCAGGTTATTTAGGGAGGATGCAAATGATAAAACAGACTATCCTTTATCAGGGTTGGATTTATGACCTTAGAAAGAATTCGGATATTAAAGATTGGAGAAGCAGATTGTATGAATAAATCTCATTGCGCAAAAATAATAGTGATTTTATTAATGACTTTATCCTGTGTTTATTCCTTTCGAAGTGGAAGTTTTGCACATTCAATTTCCATACCACCTCTTCTGAATCTGACTTCTAATACAGAGATAGAGAGAATACTTTCAGATGAGGTAATTAACGCATTTATTAAAGATGGTCGTGTGACTATTAAGAAAGATGGTGACTATATTCTAAAGGGAATGATTACTGGATATATGAGAAAACCAGATTCGTATAATAGTTCTGGCGAAGTTGAGGAGTATCGTTTGAATGTTGAAACAAAATTCTCTTTAGTTAGTGATACTGAAGAAACTAAATGGGAGAGAAATATAAGTGAGTCTGTTGTATATTCTGCATCGGAAGATGAAACAATTGGTGTAGAGAAAGTAGCAGAGAGAATAAAAGATTCACTTTTGAGGATTATGCTTGATACATGGTGAATTTGAAAAAATGTGAAAATGAGTGAATCAGTGAATGAGTATATGAGTGAAATAAATTTAATTAATAAAAACTCATCGACCCATCTACTCATTTACTCATTAACATCCTATTCTTATCTTCTGTAATTAATATTATAAAATTGCTTGACATTTTGTTGATTTTCAATTATATAAGTAGAAAATAGGAGGGTAAATGACCAAAACAAAAGCAGATATTATTGAGAGTATTTCTAAAGGGACAGGGATTCCAGCCAGAGATGTTCGAGTTATTATTGAAACATTTATGGATGAGGTCAAAAAAATATTCTACAACGATGATCGTCTTGAATTAAGGGGTTTTGGAGTCTTCGAAAATAAATTCAGAAAGGGTAGAATAGGAAGAAATCCCAAAACTATGAAAGAAGTGAAAATACTCGATAGATGGGTTCCTTCCTATAAACCTCCAAGGAAACTCAGAAAAGAAATTGAAAGAATGAGTTTTGGGTCAAGATAAGCACCCGTAGCTCAATGGATAGAGCGTCCCGCTCCGGCCGGGAAGGTTGAAGGTTCAAATCCTTTCGGGTGCAAGAGGAAAAAACTTGAATGATAAATATCAATTAATACAAAGACACAGAGGTCAATTATTACAGGATTAAGGAGTAAGGAGAACTCAGTCATGAGTCGAGGGTCGAGATGTCGAGAAAAACCCCTTGAATCCTTGGAGGTTTACTTTGTATTCTTGGTGTCTTTGTGGTGAAAATAGGTTGTATAGATGGCTCCTGAAATAGATAAATATTTAAAAGCAGTGGTGGATAAAGGAGGTTCTGACCTTCATCTTAAGGTTGATGAACCTCCAGTGATAAGAGTTCAAGGTGGACTATTAAGGTTAAAGGAATACGAGCTATTCAAACCAGATGACGTAAAGGAGCTTGTCTTCCCTATAATGACAGAGGAACAAAAGGAACGGTTTAAGAGGGAACTGGAGTTTGATATCTCCTATGAACTTGAAAATATTGCACGGTTCAGGATGAATATTTTTCTTCAAAGAGGTAGGGTTGGAGCAGCTGTTAGGGTTATACCTCTTAAAGTAAAAACAATAAATGAATGGGGTTTGCCTGATATATTAAAGGAAATTGCATTGTATTCTCAAGGGTTTGCATTAGTTACTGGGCCAACTGGTGTAGGAAAATCCACTACACTTGCAGCTATGATAGAGGAGATAAACCTTAAAGATAAAAGACACATCATTACAATCGAGGATCCAATTGAGTATGTATTTGAGGATAAAAAGAGTATAATTGAACAACGTGCAATAGGGGTAGATACAAGTTCATTTGATGAAGCCTTAAAAAGGGTAGTAAGACAGAATCCAGATGTAATTGTAGTAGGGGAGATGAGAGACAGAGAAACAATATCCCTGGCTCTTAATGCTGCTGAGATGGGCGCGTTAGTTTTTGCTACTCTTCATACACCAGATGCTCCACAAACGGTTGACAGGATTGTAGATGTCTTTGACCCGGAACATCAGCACCAGATCAGGTTGCAGTTCGCATCCACAATCAGGGCTGTGGTTTCTCAGACCCTGCTTAGACGTTCTGATGGTTCTGGCAGGATAGCTGCTTTCGAAATCCTTATAGGAACAAAAGGTGTTGCTAATGCGATTCGTGAAGGTAAGGTGGAACAGATTTATAATATGATAAAATCAAGTGGTAAATTTGGAATGAAACTCCTGGATGATTCCCTAAAAGAATTATACCTCAGGGGAGTTGTTGATTATGAAGAAGCTCTTTCTAAGGCCTCCAATCCAAAGATTTTTGAATCGTCTCTTGCAAGAGGATAGTTTTATGAATATTGGTGATCTCCTTAGTGTAATGAAAGAAAGGTGTGCATCTGATCTCATCTTGAAAGAGGGGTCCGTACCGGTAATGAGGATAAACCGTGAGCTGGTGAGGATGGAAAAATACGATACACTTACAGAGGACGACATAAAAAGAGTAGCCGAATCTGTTATGTCTCGCCAGCAGTTGTGTCAATTTGAGAAAACTAAAGAGATGGACCTTGCTGTTAATGTTCCTGGACTTTCTCGTTTTAGAGTAAATGTTTTTTCACAAAGGAGCTGTGTTGGGATTGTATTCAGAATTATTCCAAAGGAGATACTTGATATTGATAATTTGAACATGCCTCCGATACTAAAGGAATTCGCAATGAAACCCAGGGGTATGATTCTAGTTACAGGTCCATCAGGATGTGGAAAATCTACCACTATTGCAGCAATGGTAGATTACAGGAATAAAAGGGATACCTGCCACATTATTACCATAGAAGATCCAATTGAGTTTATTTATGAGGATAAAAAGGCAATTATTGATCAGAGGGGAGTGGGGATGGATACACATTCATTTTCTTCTGCGATCAAGTACTCATTACGGCAGGACCCTGATGTCATTATAGTTGGAGAAATGAGGGATAGAGATTCAATCAGGAGAACAATCACTGCAGCGGAAACAGGACATCTTGTTCTCTCAACCCTCCATACAAAAAATGCTGTGCAGACAATTGATCGTATAATAAATATTTTTCCTCCTCACCAGCGAAGACAGGTACGATTACAACTTTCCGCAAACTTACTTGGCATAGTTTCTCAGAACCTTATGATCAGTACAAAAGGTAATATTATCCCTGTTGTAGAAATTTTAGTATCAATTGCGGCGGTGAGGAAGCTAATTAGAGAAGAGAAGACGCATCAACTTTACAATATTATGCAGACCAGGATAAAGGAGGGGATGAAGACCTTTAATGGCTCCTTGATAGAACTATTAGAAAATGGTATTATTACAAGAAAAGACGCACTTGCTATTTCACCGCATCCAGATGAGTTCAGGGAACTTTTGGCAACAAAAAAATATCAAAAACCCCCTTGACAAAGAAAAGATTTTTCATTATACATTTATCTTGGACGTAAAGTGAAGCTTACACGAATTAATTTATGAGGAGGAAATTCTAAAGGTGAGGGTACTAAACTACCTAAACTATATAAACATTTGTGGTTTCAAAATATTCAAACCATCCAGATTTTATTTTGGTGTCATAAAAACGTAAAAAAGGAAACCTAAATAAGGGGGTGTCCTATGCGTAAGCTTATACTACTGTTGATGTGTGTTTTTGCAGTATCCCTTTTTGCGGGAATCACGGGTAAGATAGTAGGGCGCATTTATGATTCGAGCACTGGTGAAGCCTTACCCGGTGTTAATGTTATCATAGAAGGGACAATAATGGGTGCTGCAACGGACCCGGACGGTTACTTTGTAATCCTTAATGTTCCACCAGGGTTATACAGTATAACCGCCCGAATGATGGGTTATCGAGATGTAACACAATCTGATGTTAGAGTAGAAGTGGATCTTACTCGGATACTTGAATTTCCTCTTGAGTCCGAGGCTATTGCTGTTAAGGGTGTTACAGTAAGGGCAAAGAGACCTATTATCAAGAAGGATGTGACCACTTCAGTTTCTATCATCTCTGCAGAGGATATGGAAGCCACACCTGTGAACACGATAGAGGGTGTTGTAGCAAGACAGGCTGGCATAGTTGATGAAGGAGCAGGTGTTCTTCATGTAAGAGGAGGTAGGGAATGGGAGGTTGTATATGTTCTCGATGGTGTTGAGATGGTAGACCCTATGACAGGGGGATTTGATTCTCACATACCACAGGAGGCGGTTCAGGAGACCTCTGTGTACACTGGTGGATTTGGTGCAGAGTATGGTAGTGCTCAATCAGGTGTAATCAACGTTGTAACAAAGAGTGGTGGTTCAAAGTTCCATTTCACCGTAAAGGCGAGGACCAATGATGCATTTGGGGTAGAATGGCTTCAGGGGTTCATTGATAATAACGAATCCTATGATACGACCTATCTAACTGTTTCCACCTCTGATACAGCAACTCCATATGTATATATATCTCCAGGGGGAGATACCACCTATTATGAAGAGCCATTTGATGTAGTTACCTATCTCCAGCGTGGGAGTGGTATCCCAGTTACCGCTTTTGTAGGTGAAAATGATACTCTCATAGCTGAGAATTGGCGTCCACAGAAGATGAAGAGGGTTGATTTCACTTTCAGTGGTCCTTTGTGGGGTAAAAAGCTGAGGTTCTTCTTGGGTGGAGAGTATTATAAAGACGAAGGATTTCATCCAAACGGACAGGGCTCGGAGCAGACATATACAGGTAAGTTGACTTTCAAGCCCATTCAGGCATTTATGTTAACGCTCCATGGTCTATATCATACAAGTGAATACTGGGGTTATCATGACCAATGGAAGTTCATTATCGAGAACAGGCGTAAATTCGAGGCGGAGAGTTATTCTTATGGAATTAACATCACCCATGCGATAACCCCAAGGATAATCCATGAGTTTAAGTTTAATAACTATACAACCAGTTTGCTTTACAATGTTTTTGAGGATGGGACATTTGATATAAATGGGGATGGTGTGATAGATGAGAATGATAAGGACGGAATAGATGACTTTTACGATGAGGATAATGACAGGTGGGTAGAGATTAATGGCGAAGAGAGGATTAATCCTCTAACTGGAGAGGGTTATGACTGGCCTTTCCTTGAAGTCTATCCGTATACAAGGCTCACGAATATAGATGGTTATTTAGTTCAAGGTTATTATCGTTTAACCTATGGATATGATGAGAAGAAGACTTACACTGCGAGGTGGGACTTAACTGCTCAGATAGGTAGGATTCATGAGCTTAAGCTCGGAGTCTCCGGGTCATACTACGACATCTTTGATTATGATGGAGATATGGCTTCTGGTGGAAATGTGTATATGGATTATGGTGAGAGTAAGCCATACAAGCTTTCAGCATATATCCAGGACAAACTGGAGCAGGAATCATTTGTGGTTAATGCTGGTCTGAGATTTGATTACTTCAATCCGAGAGACAGCCTTCCCGGGGATCTCAGTGATCCTGTATGGGATGTAGCATTTGGTGGTGTGCTCAAGAATCCTGTACCTTCAGAGCCAAGTTGGGCAATCAGTCCAAGGGTTGGTTTTTCCTTCCCGCTCACAGAATATGACAAGTTCCACTTCACCTATGGACACTACTTCCAGATGCCCAGGATGTTGATGATGTTCGATAACAAGAACTACGACTTAAGTGGTGTTTATAATATAATAGGGAATCCTGATATTGAGCCAATGAAGACTGTTTCGTATGAGGTAGGTGTCCAGCATGCATTCAATGATGAGGTTTTGCTTGATATTACGGCATTCATGAAGGACATATCAGGTCTTACCGATACTGAGCAGATCTTCTATACTGCGACGCAGTACTATTCATTGTATACAAATCTTGATTATGGTAGTGTAAGGGGAATTGAGGTTGTATTTTCAAAGAGGAGGGGTGGAACTCCTGCCTGGTTAGCATGGAATGCCAACTACACCTTTGGTGTTGCAAGGGGTAAGTCCTCCTCGTATCGACAGAATGCTGATTTTCTATGGGAGAATTGGATCATTCCCACCAAGGAACGTTATCTTGATTGGGATCAGCGTCATACGCTCACTGCTGACGTTGGATTTCATGCGCCAGAGGAAGAAGAGCTCTTTGGTATTCCTGGGCTTGATAACTCTGGTATCAATTTCACTGTAAACTATGGTAGTGGAATGCCATATTCTCCTAAATCAAGTACGATGGAGCAGCTGATCAACACAGAGAGGTTACCATATACACTTAGGACGGATATGAGGTTCTACAAGAACTTTGAGATTGGGTGGATGAAGGTTGGATTCTTTGGGGATGTGTATCATCTCTTTGAGCATGAGAATATAATAAAATACAGACTGGATGAACGTCATGTAGACTGGCTTAATGCCTATGGAACCCCGGAGGGTGCATATAATGATCCTCGGGTATACAGTGCAAAGAGATATATGAGGTTCGGACTCTCTGTTAAATGGTAAGGAGGTATAACCAATGAAGAAGACGATAATATTTATTAGTCTGCTTGTGCTCAGTATCTCACTTATAGGAGCAACAAAATCACCACCTCGTGGGTCAAAGGCGGATGAGAAAGATTTCAGGCCCCACACTTATGGTGGAGTTTGGACTGTAGAGAGTAACTTTGGTCTCTTTGGTGACCCCAATGCTGCTGCAACTGGAAATCCTTCCTTTGACTATCCTGGTGGTTCTGGTGTTTACTATCAATACGCAGGAGATATGTGGTTGGGTGCAGAGGTAGGAGGTACTCCATATGTAGCTTCTTATGATGGACCAGATGAATTCGAACCCGATGATAATTCCTGGTCGTTTATTGGTTCAGGTGTTTCTCAATGGGATATCGTATCTGAATACCATGACTGGGGCTCTTTTAATCCTGGTCGGGCATTAGGGCTCCACGTTACACAGAAGGCTTACCAGTGGTCTGTTCCAGAATATGCAGACTTTATTGCTTATGAATTCTACATCGTGTGGAATAAATCAATGACCGATGTTGCCCAAGCAGAAGACGAACTCGATCTCTATGTAGCCTGGCGCTGGGATGCAGACGTCTGTGAGGCAGATCCTACGGATTGTCATATTGATGATTTGGTATCCTTTGATGGATTTGTGGATGGTGAGTGGGAAGGATTTGCCTATCGTCCAATCCCAAGTGATGAGTATACAATTACTCAAACTGGCGCAACCGAGGGTCCTGATGGAGTACCCGACCAATGGCAGGTATATGGGGATGATGAAAATGAGCAATTAATATCCAGCGATGATACTGTATGGATCCCAAGAAATATGTCATATATATGGGATGTTAACAATCCGGAAGAACCTGGAAATGATGAGGGTGAGGGTGGTCAATGCCCGGGTTATATCTTTGGAAGGTTTATCTATGGTCCTCCCAAAGGGAATGATTTATACAGGGTAGATGCTGATGGAAATCCAGCCAGGGTCCCGATTGCAACCACTCATCAATGGTGGAACTGGAACAACGATCCAGGGTCCGATGTAGAGCGGCTTGATTATATGACGGGCAAACATCAAATGTCACTTGGCTATAAATTCTTGCCAACACCTATTGATGTTGGAGCAGATGAGTTTGATTATCGTTATCTCTTGACTGTGGGTCCTTACACTTTAGAACCTTATGACACACTAAAGATAGTCTATGTCTCAGGTGTGGCATACGGCTTAAATGGTGGATATGATGATTATTATGGAACTGGTCAAAGATTAGGAATCAGGCAAGCATCTGACTATGCACTTGATGCATATTATATGGGTTCCCTTAATTCAGACCCAATACATCCATCTGGTCCAGATGAGGATATTCACTGGTTAATACCTGTTCCTCCAGAGGCCCCAGAGCTTCACTATTCTGCAAGTGAAGGTGTTATTAGTTTAATATGGTCAAATATAGCAGAGGTAACACCTGATCCTATATCCGGTCTAATAGATTTTGCAGGATACAGGGTATACAGGAGTGAATGGAGACCGGGTACATGGGTTTTACTGGATTCATTCACAGTTGCAGAGGGTAATATACAGAGAAACTATACTGATCGGGATGTAACTCTTGGGATACCTTATTATTATGCTGTGACTTCGTTTGATACAGAGGGATTAGAGAGTGGAAAGACAAATTACATGAAGGATCCCGGAGGTGCAGAGTTACCAATCTATGTAGCATCACCACTTGGTACGTCTCCTCATGCTCTTGATTCAGTTTTAGTTGTTCCGAATCCATATTATGGTTCTGCTTCCTGGGAGGCTATATATGAGGATAAGATTAAGTTCATGTATCTGCCTCAAAACTGCAGGATAAAGGTATTCACACTGAGTGGAGACTTAGTGTGGGAGACAGAGCACATCGGAACTAGCGGTGATGTAGATTGGGATCTTTTGTGTGAGAGTGGCATAAAGGCATCCAGCGGTTTGTATGTGTATAAGATAGAGCGATCGAATGCTTCTGGAACAAAAGTTATAGATTCGAAAATAGGCAAGTTGCTAATAATGAGATGAGGGGGATAGAATGAAGAGATTAATAATAGTTTTATTGGTAGTTCCTTTACTCCTTTTCGGTCAATTTGCCAAGGTTGGGTCAGCTGGAGCAAAGTTCCTTAATATTGGAATTGGAACACATTCTATGGGAATGGCCCAGGCTTTTACTGCTGTTGGAAACGATGCAGAGGCTATATACTGGAATCCTGCAGGTATAGCCATGGTGACCGGAACATCAATCTTTGTAGATAGAGTGAATCACTGGGATGGTATTGGAGTGAATTCTTTTGCTATTACTCAAGCCCTGGGATTTACAGGAGTGTTTGGGTTCTTTTATTCAGGTCTTTCAAGTGGCGAGTGGGAGGAAACAACAGCCGAAGAGCAAGAAGGTACTAATAATTTTGTTGAATATGGAGCGTTTCAAACAGGAGTTTCCTATGCTCGTTTCCTTACAGACGCTTTTGCTTTTGGAATTAATCTCAAACTTGTAAGGGAAGATTACCCTGATTTCCCAAGAAATCCGCGTGATGTAACAGGGTTTGCAATGGATGTTGGTGGTTATTATAAGACTGGATTCCGAGATTTAACAATTGGTCTTTCAATCCAGCACTTTGGTGCTGATTTAAAACCAACTGGAAGATACGACGATTATGAGGATGGTAGTATAGTTAATCCAGAGGAAGAATTCGAATCATATCCTCTTCCAATTGTGTTCCGAGGTGGACTGGCGATGACTGTTTTTGAAATGGAACAATTGAAGGCACAAGTTGCTGTCGATTTAATTCATCCAAGTGATAATCTTGAGCGATATGCTATAGGTGGAGAAGTCTCTATTCTTGATATACTCAGGTTAAGAACCGGCTATCAATATGGTAGAGATGACGAAGTAGGCGCTTTTAACTTTGGTGTAGGTGTTGCGCAGCAGACTGCCGTTGGTGGTTTTGAATTGGGTTACTCTTATGCCTTTGGGAATTATATGCCAGCAATACATCGCATCTCAGTCATTTTGGGACTATAAAGGAGGTTATAGATGAAACTGAAAATTGCGGTTTTATTCCTTATTCCAGTGTTAATAATGGCGGTTGATATAAACGAAGGCAAATCTATCTGGACCCATGATGAGGGTTTCTTCCAAACATACCGGGAGATATGGGTGAGGGCATTGGATGTCGATGGTAATGTGGTTATCTGGGGGAAAGAAATTGAATTACCAGATAGGGACTTAATTTTTGACCCTTATAACCACTCCCTGGTTGCAGCTTTCAATGACTTTGATCCAACACTACAGGAACATATGAATGCAGAGGTTTTGTTTATAAAAGACGATCTTTCCTTAGACTGGAGTGAAGTTAGTGCAGCTATTAGTGGAAATAGTGTAAACTCTTTTTCTTATCACAGGAAGACTGCTACTTCGGTGGAGCTTCTTGCT
>SOIB01000162.1 GCA_004377355.1 Candidatus Stahliibacteriota bacterium
CTCCTCGTTTAATCTTCTTTAGTTTTCAAGGTTTGCATCAAAGTCCTCTTTAGGGTAGTTTCTATTGCTGCTTTAAACTTCTTCCTCTATTGTGCCAATACATATATTGTGTTCAAGATGCTCTATAATCACTTCATGTATACAATAAGTCAGCACTTTCTTTTAAAAGTCTATCGCAGACTTAAATGCATTACCACTGTCCCCAGTTTTTCCCTTTGCCAATCGAAAAAATTGACTTTTGAGTCAAACACGATATAATTGTGCGTAACTTTATGAAGGATTATCCGTCATTATTAATGAAAAAGGAAATAAGTAAAGATGAACTTGCAAAGACCATTAAAGATGCAAAAAGAGGCGATTCTGACACATTGGCAAAACTTTGTGAATATGTATATGCCAAAATTTATAGCTATATATATTACCGAGTTAATCATCGTGAAGATGCCGAGGATTTAACAAGTGAGGTAGTTTTGAAGGTTGTTAAAGCATTAAAAACTCAAAAAGGAAATTTCCATGCATGGATTTACAAAATCGCTACAAATGCGGTAATAGATTTTTATCGTCACCAGGCAGTGCGCTCGGGCGTTAGTTTATCAGAGATGAATTATGAAATTCCAGATAAATCTACTAACTTTAGTGAACAAGTGTTAACACAGGATAGCCTCAGAAGGGCATTAAGTAATTTAACAGAGAAACAGAGTCAGGTAGTTATTCTAAAATTTATTGAAGGATATAGTAATGAAGAGATTGCAAAGATTATAGGAAAATCGGTTGGTGCAGTGAAATTGCTACAATTTCGCGCGCTAAAATCATTAAGAGAATATTTTTCCGAAGAAGGATTATGAAACCAAAAATTGATGAGATATTAGATATATTGATAATAGAGGTTATAAAGGGGAGGAGTATTGAGGACTGTTTAAAAGAATATCCAGAATTTGCTGATGTGTTAAAACCTCTGCTGAAATTGGCTGCCAATATCCAAGATTTACCCAAACCAGAGCCACATCGTGATGCGATTGCAGCAACGCTCCGAGAGATGAATAGAGTAACCACGAAAGAGAGACAAAAGGAAATTAGATTCCCTTATAGAAAAATATTTACCTTAAAACCTGTGATTGCAAGGTCAATCGCAGTAATATTATTTGTGATATTTATTGTTTTGGCTAGCCTTCCTTTCAGTGCCAATAGCCTGCCTGGTGACCCTTTATATCCAGTAAAACTCTTAGGCGAAAAGACTAAATATATAATAACGATTAATCGAGAAAGAAAAGCAGAGTTACATTTGCTTTTCGCTGAGAGAAGAACTGAAGAATTGCTCCTTACTTTCAAGGAAGGTACAGAGATTAATAAAGACCTATTGAGTGCTATGTTAAATGAAGCAAAATTGGCTTTCAAATATTCAGAATCATTAACTGAAGAACATTCTGCAAAATTGATAGGGAAAATAAAAAAATGTAACAGGTATCAAATGGGAGTTTTGCAAAAGATAAAACCACTGGTTTCTAGTAGTGATGCTGCTGTTATTAACGAAGCGCTTACTTTATGCTCTGAGCGCCATCATTGTATCGAGTGTAAGTTAAATCCAGAATTAAATAATGAACAATCTCCCTGCAGGTGCTGGGACAAATATTATATTTGGGAGTAGTAACTGATACCGCTATTATAAGAAAAACCCCAACAACCCTTAACTGTTATTCCTCTAAAATCTAAAGTTATTAACCTATACAAATATACATAGTTTAAAAAGTGCGTAACTTTTGCAAACTTAATTCGTCTATAGTGTCAATGAGAAAATTTGAATTTATTATAATATTGGAGGATGTCCCAAAGTTGTATGATGTTTTACCCAAATATAACTGATTTAGTTTATTTGTTCGGCAATACCGTTCAGAAAACGCAGTCAATTCCCCCGGCGAGGAAATTGCTGCTCCCGCTCTCGGGTTCGCTCTCTCCGATATACATGGGAGTCAAAGAGTTAGGCAATCGGAGAACCGTGCCCGCTCACCCTGCGAGAGGGTTTCTGAACGATATCACCTCGCACTATATTTAAGGGGATTAAGATTTGAAATTAATAAACTACATAAAAATGCAAAATCATACAACCTTAGGACAATGCCTAATATTGATATTCTTCTTACCTTATCTTACCCAGGCTGACACGCTTTCTGTTTTGCATCTTACCGAAATAATCGAAGAGGCAAAGATGAACAATCCTGAGATTAAAGCAGCAAAAGCATACTATGAAGCAGCACAATTAAGGACTTCGGTTCTTCGTAATATAATGGACCCGATGTTTAGTATAGAGAATGCTGGTGAGGTGAGAATGTACAGTATTACACAGCAACTGCCATTCCCTACAAAATTGACCACCTTATCAAATTTTGCAAGAATAGAGAGCGAGGAATATGAAAGTAAATATAATAAAAAAGAGCAAGATGTTATAAATAAGGTAAAAAGAAGTTATGCCGGTTTATTCCTTGTTCATAAAAAAATTGAGACTATTGAGGAATCTATTTCATTCTTAAACCAGCTCTTCCATATTGCATCACATAACTACTCTATCGGAAAAGTTTCTCAGGTCGATGTTTTAAGGGCTCAGGTTGAACTCGCAAAAGCAGAAAATGATTTGTTAACATTAATAGATAAAAGAAAAATAGCTGAGGTTAGATTAAATACATTACTAAACAGAGATGTCGATAGTAAACTTGGAATTCCAGAGGAGATTGATACATCAGAAATTACTCTTGATATTGATAAACTTTATGAGTTAACAAGAGAAAATCAACCCGAGTTAAAAGCCTTCAACCAAATGTTCAAAAAAGCCAAAGTAATGGTATCAATTGCTAAACAAACATATCTTCCAGATTTTATGTTTAAATTCACCCAACAAGAGATGGATAATAGTTTCACAGACCGAAAATTTATGGTTGGATTAACTATTCCTTTGTGGTTTTGGGGAAAGCAGAATGATATTATTAGGGAAATGAACGCAAATTTGAAAATGGCAGAAATGCAATATAATGCGATTCTAAACAAGGTACTTTTAGCAGTAAAAGAATCAAAAATCAATCTGGACAACTACCGACGAGAACAAGCATTATATAAAAATTCAATAATTCCTCAGGCTGATGCAAGCTTAAAATCAGCACTTATCGCTTATGGAGCAAACCAGACTGATTTTTTAAGTGTTCTCGAAAGTGAACGAATACTCATTCAATTTGAGTTGGAGTTCTATAGCGCTAAAACTGACTTCTTTATTGCACTTGCGGATTTAGAAAAAGCAGTGGGCATTAATTTAGTCAAAAATTAACCAATGGAGGTAAGATGGGCAAAGTCAGACTCTTTGTAATCTTAATGCTTTTGATAAGCATTACTATTTTTTCGATTTCCTGTTCTAAGGGAAACGGAAAAACTGAAACAGAAAAAGAAATATTATACTGGACTTGTTCTATGCACCCTGAAGTTCGGGCTGATGAGGAGGGGAACTGTCCTATCTGTGGAATGAATTTGATCCCGGTTTACGAGAAAGAGACATCCGAAGGTGAAGGTTCTCTATACTTAAATGAGAAAGATATTGAGTTGGCAGGTATCAGGATGGTACCTTCCACAAAAGAAAATCTCTATAAAGAAATCCATACCGTTGGTAAAATTGCCTACGATCCCAACCTGGTTATTGCCCAGGAGGAATATGTAAATGCACTTTTTTTAGTGGAAAAGATGAATGGTTCTGGTAGAATTGCTATGGAACGAGCAAAAAGAGTATTAGAGAAGTCTGACTATAAGCTAAGACTCTTAGGAATGGATGAAACAGAGATTAAAGAGTTGAATAAAACAAGGCAAGTTGAGACTTCTTTAATTATCCCTGAAAATGAAACATGGGTGTATGCTGATGTTTATGAATCTGACATAGGTTGGGTTAAAAAGGGACAAAAGGTAACTGTGACATCAATTGCTTATCCAGGTGAGGAATTCCTTGGAGAGATTAAATCTATAAATCCTGTCCTCAACCCTCGTACCCGTTCTATACAAATAAGAGTTCAATTATCTAATTCAAATGGACAATTAAGACCTGGTATGTTTGTAGATGTGAAAGTTAGAGCAGTGTACTCGCCGCCAACTTTCTCAGAACACAGTGATAAAAATACCCATAAGATTCTAGCTATTCCAAAGGAATCGGTTATAGATACCGGAAATCGTAAAGTTGTATGGGTATATTTAGGAAATGGTAATTTTCAGCCACGAGAGGTAAAAATAGGACCTGAAGCAATTTCTTATGATGAAAATCGCGGCATGCGTTATTATCCTGTATTGAGTGGATTAAAAGAAGATGAATTGGTTGTAACAAATGGAAATTTTCTTATTGATTCAGAAAGTCAGATAACTGGCATAGCATCAATTGGATATGGTGGGGCATTGGGAGTTGAATAGAAAGTACAAACTCCTATGGAAAACCATCATTAACTATAGTTATTCTTATAAATCCAAATATAGATGATGGAAATTTTAATAGAAAATCTTAGTGATATCAATCAAGGGTTAAGATGATTGAAAAGATAATAGAAATATGTTTAAGAAATAGATTCCTCGTTATTTCTGGCTTTGTTTTAATCATCCTTTGGGGCATCTTTGCTATGAGAAATACACCAGTAGATGCCATTCCTGATATTGGAGAGCTCCAGGTTATAGTTTATATAGATTGGCCAGGAAGAAGCCCTAAGGATGTAGAGGATCAGGTCATTTATCCACTAACAACAAAATTAATGGGAACTCCAGGTATAAAGACAATCCGTTCTTCTTCTGCGTTTAGCTTCGGTCTTGTCAATTTAATTTTTAAAGAAGGTGTTGACTTTTATTGGGCAAGAACCAGAGTCCTTGAAAGATTAAATTTTGCAACAGGAGATTTACCCTCGGATGCAAAGGTAACCTTAGGTCCAGATGTCACTGCAGTTGGGCAGGTTTTCTGGTATACCGTTGAAAATGGATATTTTTGTCCAGATCATCCACAGGAGTCTTTTGATAGACCTGGTATTTGTCCTATTGATAACAAAAAATTAATACCATCAACATATGATTTGAGCAAGTTACGCAGCATTCAAGATTGGTATATTCGATATCAGTTAAATTCAGTAAGCGGAGTATCAGAAGTTGCCTCAGTTGGAGGCTATGTAAAACAGTACCAGATTGATATCGATCCCAATAAACTCATTTACTACAATGTGAAAATAACTGATGTTCTAAATGCAGTTAAAAGTTCTAATATTGATGTTGGAGCGAAAGTTTTTGAAGAAGGTAGTGTAGAATTTATCATCCGTGGACTAGGATTTATTAAAAGCATTGAAGATATTGTAAATATTGCAGTCTCCACCCGTGATGGTGTACCTGTATACATCAAAGACATTGGCGTTGTTACAACTGGTCCTGATTTCCGCCGTGGTGCACTTGATAAGGAAGGTATAGAATCAACTGGTGGTGTTGTGGTTATGCGTTATGGCGAAAATCCTTTAAAAGTCATTGAAGGAATCAAAGAAAAGATTGAAGAATTAAAAATTGGCCTTCCACCTGGCGTAAGGATTGTTCCTTTCTACGACCGAACTGGTCTAATAAATAGAGCAATTGATACATTAAAAAATGCACTAACCCATGAAATATTAATTACATTTTTTGTGATAGTTGTATTTTTACTTCATTTCTTTGGCAGCATAATAATCTCAATCGTATTACCAATAGGGGTTTTAATATCATTTATTTTGATGCGCATATTTGGTATAGACGCAAATATCATGTCCTTAGGAGGAATTGCGATTGCAATTGGAGTGATGGTGGATTCAGGTTCTGTCCTCGTTGAAAATTTGTATAGAAAAATAGCGGAACAGCAAAGAAGTAAATCATTAACTAAAGAGGAAAGGTTAGAGGCATGTATTGATGGAGCAAAAGAGGTTGGTAAACCTGTATTTTTCGCACTTTTAACAACAATAATCGGATTTATCCCTGTCTTCGTGCTTACTGGTCAGGCTGGAAAGTTATTCAAGCCATTGGCATATACCAAGACATTTGCAATGATAGGTGCTGCACTGATTGCTATATGTCTTATGCCAACTCTTGCATATTATCTTCTTCACGGTAGATTGAGACTTCCTGATGAAAATATTATCTCTCGTTTTTTAAGAAATATATACCGACCTACGATTAGATGGTCATTAAATCATAAATGGGTTGTTGTTGCCGTTTCTCTGCTTATCCTACTGGTAGGTATAGGTCTTTCAACCTTTGTAAAACAGGAGTTTATGCCACCATTAAATGAGGGTGATTTATTATTTATGCCAGTTTTACTACCTGGAGCATCATTATCTCAGGTGATGGATGTGATGAAAAAACAGGATATTATTATTAAAAATGAATTCCCAGACGAGGTTGAATGGGTTGTAGGAAAACTCGGGCGCGCTGAAACTCCAACTGACCCGGCACCAGTCACGATGATTGAGACGATTATTCATCTAAAACCTGAGCGGTTGTGGCGTAAGGGGATGACGCGTGAGAAATTGATTGAAGAAATTCAGAAGAAAACAAAAATCCCTGGGGTAAGTCCAATCATGACCCAGCCTATCAGAAATCGAATTGATATGCTGGCAACTGGGATTCAAACTCCAGTAGGAATAAAGGTCTTTGGTCCGGATTTAAAAAAGATTGAAGAAATTGCAACAAAACTTGAAAAGATAATAAGTGAAGTAAAAGGTGCGTCAAGTGTTTATGCAGAACGAATCGGAAATCGACCTTATTTTGAGATTGAAATAGATAGAAATGAGATTGCCCGTTATGGTATCAAATTAGGTATGGTTCAGGAAATTATTTCTATGGCGATTGGGGGAATGAATCTTACCACAACCGTGGAAGGGAGAGAACGGTATCCAGTCAGAGTCAGGTATATGCGGGATTTCAGGGATAGCCCGGAGGCATTAAGTAAAATCTATATTCCAACACCTGTGGGTGGACAAATACCTCTTGGCCTATTGGTCCATTTTAAAAAGACATTAGGTCCTGCAATGATTCAATCTGAAAACACTATGCCCTATTCCCGAGTATTTATAAATGTTAATCAAGATATAATTGGTCTCGTAGACTTTGTTAAATTTGCACAAAAGACAGTTAACGATAAAAGAACCTCTGGTGAGTTAGATGTTCCCCCTGGCTATTATATCACATGGAGTGGTCAATTTGAGTCTGAAGTTGAAGCAAGACAAAAATTATCCATGGTGCTGCCAATATGTTTAGCCATAATTTTATTGTTACTTTATACCGCATTTAAGGATTCTAAATCAGTCTTATTAATCGCAACTGGCCTGCCTTTCTCGTTAGCGGGGGGTATTATTTCACTTTTTCTGTTTGGGTTCAAATTTTCTACTGCAGTTTGGGTAGGATTTATTGCCTTGTTTGGTATAGCAACTGACAATGCCGTTGTGCTATTATTCTATATCCAAAGACTTTTTAAGGAGAAGAGACCTGCAAATGTTACCGATGTAAAAGAGACTGTAATTAAGGGAGGATTACTACGAGTTAGACCTATTATGATGACTACACTGACTACAATCTTGGCCCTTTTACCGATAATGTTTTTCACCTCAGCTGGTTCTGAGATAATAAAGCCAATGGCTTCACCAATAATTGGAGGTCTTATAACTGCAACTTTTACCAATCTCTTCCTCGTTCCAACAATGTATTCCTGGCTAAAAGAAAAACAGACATCTGACCTCCCTTCTGAGGTATAGAAGTTGATTAAATACCTAACAGTATTTTGACATTGGAGGTAATGTGAAGCTAATAAAAGCATATATTCGGACTTATATGGCAAACAAAGTAATTCATGCTCTTGAGGAAATTGAGGCCCCTCGATTAACAGCCATAGATATCCGAGCACTTGGGGATGAAATAAATCCAGAACATTTAGAGATTTCATCAGAACATGCAGGAACATATACCACTATGGTAAAACTTGAAATTGTATGTACAAAAGAAGACGTAAAAAAGACTATAGATACAATATTAAAAAATGCACGAACTGGTTATAAGGGTGATGGAATTGTAATTATTTCTCCAGTTGAAAAGGTAGTTAACATTAGAACTGGTGAGAAGGAAGACGTTTAAAGATATACAAAATGAATATTGACCCTTTGACACCCATATTTATAGAAAATGAATATGTTGGTAATGAACTGCTATTATTATGTAAATATCTTATTGAACAGTTCATGATAGAACGGGATTATAAATTAAGATAGGATGATTTATAATGGGTATAATCTTCTTAGTCATAATAGGTGTTCTTATATATTTATTCGTCAGCAAGAATAAGCAATTTTTCGAGTCCGGTAAAGGGGAAACACCTCTCAGTATACTTAAAAAGAGATATGCCAGAGGAGAAATATCAAAGCAGGAATATGATAAGATGAAAAAAGATCTGGAGTCATAAGTAATTATGCAGTTAAAGTCGACAATAAAATGCCCTGAATGCGGCTTTGAAAAAGAGGAAACAATGCCCACAGATTCTTGTCAAATTCTTTATAAATGCCCTAACTGCAAAACTATTCTAACACCAAAAGAAGGGGATTGCTGCGTATTTTGTTCCTATGGTAGTGTCCCTTGTCCCCCCAAGCAATTGGAGATGGGTAAAAATATAGGAGGTTACGAAGATGAAAGTTGAATTCTTCAGTGCTGAGTGCAGGTTATGCGAAAGAACGCTTAATATTCTCAAGCACAACTTCCCTGATCTTGAGATTGAGGTTCATCGGGCATCAGAATGTAAGGATGGAAGTTGTTGTGCCCTAGCTGAACAATACGGGGTCCGTGCGGTTCTTTCACTCGTTATGGATGGAAAGGTAACCCTCGTAGGTCTTCCTGATAAACGCGATATAAAATCATTAGCAACAATCTTGCAACGGTAGAGTATGAGGGCATAACAGTACTTTGTCTAACAACATATTCGCTGTCCGTTTGGATCACACAAACTCCGCCATAGGCATGGTTTCGCAAACATACAAAATGCCTGGCAACATGGTGAAGTCTGCAAGAGGTATTGACCAAAGATGTTTTTTTCTTTAAACTTTAAGAAACAGAATGGAGGTACAATATGAAAAAAGTAATTTTAGCACTCTGTATAGCGTTTTTCTCTCTAAACGCTCAGATGCAAGAGGGTATGATGGGTCAGATGATGCAGAAAGGTACGATGCCGGAAGGAATGATGCCTGGTATGTCCATGATGCAAGACATGGGTATGATGCATGGATATATGTGTATTAACCATATATCCAGAATCTTTTCCAGTGCAGAAGATATTGCGAGTGATGATATAAAAAGTAAGGTTCTTTCTTTAAAAAAGCCCACACTTGAAAAACTCATACGTCAAGAAGCCGAGGTTCGTATAGCACGTATGAACCTCCATATGTCGCTGATGGATCCGAGTGCCAAAGATAAAGACATAGAAAAGGAACTAAAAAATCTGAACGAACAGGAAAACAAACTAAAGGAGATAGCAATATCTTCCTTGATTTCACTCCGTAAACTTATAGGTGCTGAAAAGTTTGTACCGATATTTAAAAAGGGACAAATGGGAATGATGCAGATGCATGGTTCCTCAGGTGAACATAATGAAAGCGAATATATGGGAAAATGAAAGAACATAATCATTCAGGTGAAAAAATGAGTAATATGAGACGCAATATGCACGAGGGGCACCAGGATATGGGACATGATATGCATACCGCACATGAAAAGAAAACAGTGCACAGTCACCACGACCATCATGCCCATATGGTCGCTGACTTCAGGAAACGTTTCTGGATATCTTTAATTATTACCGTCCCAATACTTGTTCTTTCTCCAATGATACAGACGCTCATTGGCCTCGGAGATTCAATCAGATTTGTAGGTGATTTATACATCCTCTTTTTACTTTCTTCGGTCGTTTTTTTCTATGGTGGCTATCCGTTTTTAAAAGGTCTTTTTGACGAATTGAGAGCAAAGAATCCAGGCATGATGACTCTCATCGCTATAGCCATCACAACTGCTTATCTTTACAGCAGTGCAGTTGTCTTTGGCCTCAGTGGTAAGATATTCTTCTGGGAACTGGTGACTCTTGTTGATATCATGTTACTCGGCCACTGGATCGAAATGAAATCGATTATGGGAGCTTCAAGAGCACTCGAGGAATTGGCAAGACTCATGCCCTCGAATGCTCATAAGCTCATGCCGGATGGAAGCATTAAAGATGTGCCTTTGGGTGAGCTAATAGCAGGTGATAAGGTTATTATAAAACCTGGAGAAAAGATTCCCGCGGATGGAGAGGTGGTTGATGGTGAAACATCGGTCAATGAGGCCATGCTTACAGGGGAATCAAAACCAATATCCAAAAAGATAGGCGCCAAAGTCATAGGGGGCTCCATAAACGGCGAGGGCTCAATTACAGTAGAGGTCAAGAAGACAGGTAAGGATTCCTTTATTTCACGGGTGATAGAACTCGTTAAAGAGGCCCAGAAGAGCAAGTCAAAAACTCAGGATCTGGCAAATCGGGCGGCTCTCTGGCTCACTATCATAGCCCTTACAGTTGGGGCGGTAACACTTTTTATATGGTTAGCCTTGATTAACAAGGATTTTGCTTTTGCCATTGAACGGACTGTAACTGTAATGGTCATTACATGTCCTCATGCCCTTGGCCTTGCGGTTCCTCTGGTGGTTGCTGTTTCAACTGCCATCTCTGCAAGGAATGGTCTGCTTATAAGAAACCGTGCTGCATTTGAAAGAGCAAGGAACATTCAGGCAATAATATTTGATAAGACAGGAACACTTACACAGGGAAAATTTGGTGTTACCGATACGATCACTTTTTCAGACAACTTAGATAAAAGTGAACTTCTAAAGTACGCCGCTTCAGTGGAGGCTCATTCTGAGCACCCAATTGCAAATGGGATTACCTCCTCTTCTAAGGAAACTTTTCCTGTTAAAGGATTCAGGGCAATTCCAGGTAAAGGAGCAGAAGGAAAGGTAAATGGCAGAGATGTAAAGGTTATCAGTCCAGGGTATCTGAGAGAGCAAGATATTCCAGTTACCGATAAAAGAATTGAAAAACTTTACTCACAGGGAAAGACCGTGGTATTTGTGATGATTGATGGGAAGATAAAGGGTGCCATTGCCCTAGCCGACATTATACGGCCAGAATCTAGGAAAGCAATCTCAATGCTCAAAGAAATGGGCATTAAATGTATGATGCTCACTGGAGACAACACACAGGTTGCTAAATGGGTATCGGAAGAGACAGGGCTCGATGAATATTTTGCAGAGGTTCTGCCACATGAAAAGGCATTAAAAGTAAAGGAGGTTCAGTCCAGAGGATTGGTCGTAGCAATGACCGGTGATGGTGTGAATGACGCCCCTGCCCTTGCACAGGCAGATGTGGGTATTGCTATTGGTGCTGGAACTGATGTTGCTGTGGAGACGGCGGATATTATCCTTGTAAGGAGTAATCCCCTTGATGCAGTGGCAATAATAACTCTTGCGCGTGCCACATATAAAAAGATGGTGCAGAACCTTGTATGGGCTACAGGATATAACGCCATCGCCATTCCGCTTGCAGCAGGAGTGCTTTACAAATCCGGCATACTTCTCACCCCTGCAGCAGGTGCGGTGCTCATGTCTTTAAGCACAGTGATTGTGGCAATCAATGCAAGATTTTTGA
>SOIB01000175.1 GCA_004377355.1 Candidatus Stahliibacteriota bacterium
TCCGATATTGTAAAGGAAGGTCCCTTCCATCTATACTTACCTGCATGGCCTGAATATGCGGCAATTGATCTCCCATCGGAGAAAGCTTCATCAAGAGGAGTTCCGGGGTGACTGATATAACGTGCAAAGTTGGAGTCCACTACCATTCCATTCAATCTTGCCTTTTCCATGGAGTAATTCTGAGTCATTTCTGTTGGTGTATGCCACGCAATATCACCCGATGCCATAAAGAAAGCTCTGTTTCTCCAGGAAGCATTTAATGAGTCATAATTTATTATTTTATCTATTATATCCGATAGTTCTTGCGTGCTTTCAACACTCAGCCTTCCATAATACATATCCGGAATATAATCAGAATCCCTGCAGGCATAATAAAGGTCAGTCCATCGGTGTCTATACCCGTCCCCGGGGATATAGAGTACTCTGGGAAAAGCAGGTATCTCTGAAATATCTCCAACAAGCAAGAGATAATCTGGATGCCTTGCAATTATTTCCTCTCTGATTCTTGTTGTATCCCAGTAAGATTCTACTACCAATGTTTCTACTGTGAAACCACATACCCTCTTATAAAAGAGGAAATAATCCAATGCAGAAAGGAATTTAGAAGGTGTTACAATGAGAAGGGTGTCTGCATCTTTTTGTTTGGGTAATTTTATCTTTTCAATTCCCTTAATCTCAATTGATTCCGCGTATCTTATTATCCTTTTTATCGGATTATATTGATATGGATGGACCTCCAGGATGTAGTATTTAATATCCCGTCTCATACCCAAATAATTGAATGAATAGGATTTCTCAGGATAGAAAGCATCATTCTCATATACTGATGGGTCTTTAAAAGGCATACCTGGCTTGGAGCCCTTCATCACTGGATATGGAGCAGGTTGAATTTCTATCTTTGCAGCAGTTTCAGCATATGTGATAGAAATAGTTATACCAGTGGTATCACCCTGAATAAGTCTTCTTATTACAGGGACGCTTGGTTTACCTGGATACATGAGGGATGTTAATCCAGCAAATAGATTAATTAATACCCACATTAATATTCACTCCTAATTAACCACTCGATTTTTTACGTCTCTATATATATAAAAATTTAATATCTAGACAACCCCTTGATTTTTTATATCTAGAAAACCTATAGTAACTTAAAATTCTTATTACGTATCCTTTTAAGACTGGTTATTAACATGAATGCTCTTCTTTTCAAAATCTTCTATGATAATTTTATCTTTGATATTTTCAAATATCTTGGGTCCTATACCTTTAATCTTCATTAAATCTTCCTTTTTCTTAAAGCCGCCCATTTCCTCTCTAAACGTTATTATTCTCTCTGCGTAGACCTCCCCTATTCCTTGTAGTAGTATTAGTTCCTCCTTCGTTGCTGTATTTATGTTTATAGGGAAGGGTGATATTGGTTTTTCAGTCCGAATATCTTTTGGATAGAAATACCTAATAACACTTCCAATTAGAAGTACAGCTATTATAAATAATATTACCCGTTTCTCAGATTCAGTGAACATAATGAATTCCAATAAAATATACCGGGCTTAACAAATCATTAGAAGAACTATAAGATAAATTCCTTACCGCTACAAACGGTGAAAATTTATTGCTTAGTTTTAGAGAAAGCCCACCAGTTAGATACTCTATGGGATCTGAAAATCCCGTAATGTATAACTCGTAATCAAGCCAATTAACATTACCTTTTAAATAAGCCTTGCCATAGCCTTTAACTATTCCGTTATTTTGATATGATATAGAGAATCCAAACAGATTATACTCCATCTCCAAAGTTATGAAGTAGCATTCTCCTTCTATCCACTTTAGAGTATCTACTCCCTGGGTGTAATAATCCCTTCTCCCAGCTTTTACATTTAGATTGAACAGATTTATATTTGTTCCATAATACTCAAGGTACCTTGGATATGACCTTTTTAGTGGGAAAAAGACAGTTGGAAACCTATCTTTAAATCTTCCAATTTTTACATCCCCCCAGTCTCCAATATAACCAATACATCTTTTCTTCATTCCAAGCTCGACTCTAAAATAGTTATGCACGAAAATTACACCGTAATCAGGTATATCTAGATGACTCATCCAGAAACCAACGGATAAAGAAGGGAATGAATGGTAACAACGAAATCCTCCTCCATACAAAAGGGAATCTTCAACTCTAATTCCCTCAATCCAGCCTATAACGAGATTAGAGTTGGAATATAACCATTTCCACCCCTTCACTTTCGTCATCTTCACATCATTCCAGAATGTATGTTCAAGGGTAAGATTATATGATATAGATTCTAAAGAAGACGACAGTAAATAGTGTTCGCTAAAATCCCTACCCTTTAAACTGAGAATTTTAAGTTTGTTTGTTTTTACATTTAAGAGGTGGTAAAAATTGTTACCTAAAGCAAGATTAAGTGAGTTTTTTTCCATACTATAGACCCAGGATACATTAGGTTCTATCCCAGGGATAGGTAATTCTGGTTCAAATATATCTTCTTCCACGAGGATTAGAAAGATGAGAATCACTTGAGTATTTTTACTCCATCTTCGAAGGGAGGATAAATTATTCCCTTTTCTGTTATTATCCCTGTGATAAGATGATTAGGTGTAATGTCAAAAGAAGGATTTCTAACCCTTATATCTTTTGGTGCTATGGATATCCCTCTGAATTCAATTATTTCAAAAGGAGAGCGCTCCTCGATAGGTATCTCTTCTCCACTTTCTAAAGATAGATCAAACGTTGTTGATGGAGCAACTACAAAAAAAGGCACATCATGCTCCCTTGCAGCAAGAGAAAGTCCATAGGTTCCTATCTTATTAGCTGTATCGCCATTCGCAGCTATCCTATCAGCTCCTGTGAAAATTGCATCCACCCTTTCTGTTTTTAATATGTGTGATATGGCACTATCTGCAATAAGTATTGGTTCTATTCCGTTTTTCTTAAGTTCCCAAACCGTGAGTCTTGCACCCTGTAAGAATGGCCTTGTTTCAGGGACAAAAACACTAATCTCTTTACCCTGTTCTTTTGCCTTATAGAATACAGCGAGGGCTGTTCCTATACCTCCAGTTGCAAGTGCTCCTGCATTGCATATTGTCATACACTGGGCTTTTTGGGGGATCAATTCTCTACCATACTTACCCAGTTTTTCAGTTAGTTCTCTATCTTCTTTATGGATACTGATTGCTTCAAGAATAAGCATTGATACATCAACATCATCTTTCTTTAGGAGTTCCCTCATTCTATTAGTAACATAGAATAGATTATTGGCAGTGGGTCTTGAAGATTCAATCAAATCAATTTTATTTCTAATATAATCTTTATCAGAATTTTTTAAAGCTGCAAGTGCAATTCCATATCCAGCTGCAACCCCTATAGCCGGTGCACCTCTAATTAGCATATTTTTAATCGCATCAAACATTTCTTCGGTTGTCTTTATATCGACGTATATCTCTCTGGTTGGTAACTTTCTCTGATCAATCAATCTTGCCTTATCTCCAAGCCACTCAATAGTCTTTGCCCACATATTCCCTACTTATTTGGATTCTATTATATTGATATGCTATAGGTTTAACGTCTATGAAGTTAAAGATGTTTAACTTATTATTAAATATATTTGGACTTACCATTAAAAAAAGCGTCTCGGAA
>SOIB01000076.1 GCA_004377355.1 Candidatus Stahliibacteriota bacterium
TATCCCCACATCTTCATAGCTTGTCGTACAAGTTCCATAGTCTTTCTTGCTTCTGCTCCAGCATTTTTTGCACCTTCTTTTAGAATCTCTTCCACATCCACTTCCCTTTCAATCCTATGCCTTTCATGACGGAAAGGCTGTAGAAATTCATTTAGCAAATCAGCGGTTTCCTTTTTGCACGCCACACAACCACGTCCGCCACTTTTGCAGTCCTTCTCCAATTCTTTTATATCAGGAACTTCCAGAGCTTTTAGATAGGCAAACACAACACAACCCTGGGGATGACCGGGATCATCCTTCCTTATTTTACTAGGATCAGTATAAGCAGATGTAACTTTTTCTTCCACTATATCAGGTGAATCAGATATATATATTGCATTGCCTAAGGATTTTGACATCCTTTGTCCATCCATTCCAGGAATCCTTGGAACTTCTGTTAAAATGGGTTCCACTTCTGGAAAAACCTTATCATACACACTATTAAACCTCCTTGCCAACTCTCTTGTTAGTTCAAGATGTGGAAGCTGATCCTCTCCCACAGGAACCCTATTGGCCCTATAAATCAGGACATCTGAGGCTTGAAGCACTGGATAGCCAAGAAGTCCATAGGAAATATTTCCCTTGAGTCCTGCATCTTTAGCCATTTCTTTTAAGGTAGGATTTCTCTCAAGTCTTGGAACTGTGATAAGCATTGAAAAAAGAAGATGTAATTCAGCATGTTCTTTTACATCAGACTGAACGAATAATACCGATTTCTTAGGGTCAATTCCTACTGAAAGCCAATCAATAGTTGTGTTTATTATTCTCTCTTTTAAATTCTCAGTCTCATCGTATTTTGTCGTAAGTGTATGCCAGTCTGCTATCTCATAGAATGTCTCGTATTCGTCCTGTAGTTTTACCCAGTTCTTGAGAGCGCCAAAATAATTACCAATATGGACCTTTCCGGTTGGTCGGAGACCACTCAATATCCTCTGCATTCAACCTCCTTTATGAATATTAAGAAAAAATATTAATCCAAGTATTATTATAAATAAAATAATTAACCATACTGGAGACTTTACTCGGTATTCTCTCCTTGGAAATCTTCGACGTAATTTCATCCTATACCCTACCTGCTTGGAAGTAACATAAAATCTAATATTGTTACATTTCCTTCAATTATTTCAGTAAGGGAAGTCCAGGGGAAATACCCCTTTGCTTTTGCCTGGATTATATAGTCCCCTGAAGGAAGAATCACTCTATAACTCCCTGTGGTACTATCAGTATATATAATTCTGTACTCAGAATTTTTTATCAAGATACTTGCATAAAGTGGTATATCGGACTCTACATCTAAAACTACACCTTCGATTACACCTAAAGCCTTCCTATGTTGAATAGTCAAAAGTAATTCTGTATCCTCTTTAAGGATTATAGTAGTGTCAACAGGAATGCAATCTTTTGCATATATAGATATTGGATATATACCTTTAGTAAGCTCAAATAATATCTCACCATTTTTTATTTCAAAACTACCTGAATCGGATAATGAAAGTAACCCACGAGCTGGATCACCTTTCTCATCCAGAAGTATTACCCTTAAATGAATGAGCCTTTTTGAGGTTCTGAATATTTCTGTGGATAATATTCCAAATGATATCTTCCATGGTGGACTTCCAATCCTCCCAGTATTAACCCCTAATAATTCAAGCTCGGCTACGTTCTCTATTTCCTTGGTGACTCGAAAGTCGACCCCAAGGTAAAGACCAAATAACTTCCACTTCAGTAAAGACACATATGGAGAAATATAAATTGAAGAAATATAGTAATCCCCTCCATAAAATTCCTCATATGAAAAATTTAAACTGAATGTTAAAGTATCAGGGTTAAATTTCATCTCGGTATTTGCTATAAATGTTCTAATATTAGGCTCTGTATCAAATGTAATTAATCGCCCATTCATTTTAATATAAGATCCAAATATCTTTCTTTCAAGACCCATTCCAATTCCATAACCATACCCATCTATAGAAAAGCTCCTTTGCTCGACTTTACTTCCTATCGGTAATCGAAATAATGGATAAAGACTCAAGCCAACTCCCAGCACATTCCTCTTAACCCCAATACCGAGGGTTAAATCTGAAAGACCAATTTCACACTTGGATGAGTAAAAATTAAGACCCCACCCTCCTTCGAATAAGATTTTATACCAATCTTTCTCTTCCAAAAAATAAAATTTTATATCCTGAGCATAAAGTCCATCAACCTTAAAGGAACTAAAGTTTATATTTGCTTGAAGAACAGACAAAATAAGAATAATCATGCTGCCTGGACCTTTTTATACGTCATTGTCTTAATTCCCCAGCTCATATACTTTGTATTATAGGCAATACCCACTTTTCCATCCCTATCTATAATTATAATTCCAAAATCAGCGTCAATTTCCTTTATCACTTTCTCTGCTGTGTATTCAGCGTCACGCTCGATAAGGAAATCATGTGCCGTTTTTGCCACCACATGCCTCATTATAGCTTCTCCATGTCCTGTTACGGCAATTGCTCCTAACTCACTTGCATATATACCCCCTCCTATTATAGGCGTGTCTCCAACCCTTCCAGGCAGATGAAACATTATACCACCTGTAGAAATTGCAGATGCCATTCCCCCAAAACGATCAAGAGCTACCGCTCCTACTGTTTCTAAGGAGTATAAACGACGCATTTTACCAAGACCCTTATAATAACTACTTTCTTCTTTTTTACTATATAATTTCCTCATTTTACCTGTTAGAGGACTATATTCTTTATGCCCCATAAGTCTTGCAAAACGAGTTGCACCTTCTCCTGCAAGCAAGAGACTCTCGGTCTCTTCTGCTACATCCCTGGCTACCTTCACTGGATTCTTAACATCTTTCATTGCCGCAACTGCACCAAAGAGTCCGTCGGATCTCATTATAGAAGCATCCATCTCAACAACTCCTTCAAGATTTGGAACTGAACCTGTTCCTGCATTAAAACAAGGAGCATCCTCCATTACAATTACAGATTTAATTACTGCATTTAATGCTTCTTCACCTTCTTTTAACTCAACAAATCCCGATTCAAGAGATTCACCTAAATATTTCTCCCTATCCTCGAGATTCCGAATTTTACTTCCTGAACCTCCCAGTATTACAAGAATCGAATCCATATGGAAAAACTATTAAAAACGACTTAAATGTCAACACTTCTAACCACAGAGACACCCCGATACAGTCGGTTCCTCCTTACGGGGCAGGCAGAGGACACAGAGATTTTATTTAGTTAAATCATAACCCAGAACACAGTACTCGGCACTCAGAACCTAAGACCTAACACCCAAGACCTAAGACCTAAAATCTACTCCTTAATCCTAACTCAGAACCCAGCACTCGGTACTTGGAACTCTTCACTATTGACTTCTCATTTATACTAATTATATATTATCGGAACGCCGGAGTGGCGGAACTGGCAGACGCGGCGGACTCAAAATCCGTTGTCCTTTACGGGACTTGTGGGTTCAACTCCCTCCTCCGGCATTATGATTTCTCGCAAAGGACGCAAAGGAAAGACCTTATATAATAATAAAGAAGGAGAGAAGATTTCTCGCAAAGGACGCAAAGGAAAGACCTTATATAATAATAAAGAAGGAGAG
>SOIB01000146.1 GCA_004377355.1 Candidatus Stahliibacteriota bacterium
TATAAATTAACTTCTTCCCATGTAAGATCTGATAAAAACATCTAAATTTCCTCCTGATAACATATAACAGTATTAATTTAATATATTAAATACTGATTTTAAAGTGTCAAGGATTATATATAGATGCGTTATTTAGATTTTCTAAAAGGTGAGATTCTTTCAAGTTTATCTGTCGCATAAAAAATAAATATCCATCCTGAAATTAGTAAAAGCACAAATAAATAAAATCCAATCCAGCTACCACTTAAAATTAAAAAATTATAAATTCCATGGGCTATCACTGCTCCAAAGAAACCGAGCGCAAGCAGCGATTTTCTTCTTTTTTTATTAAAATGAGCAAGCCCTACAAAATAACCCATTATAACACCAAAGAATACATGACCAGGTATCGCAGTTATTGTCCTTATTAATCCCACTGTTATGCCATGCGTAAGGACATAAGAAATATTCTCAACAGTTGCAAATCCAAGTGAGATTACAACGCTATAGATTATACCATCGTAAGGTTCATTGAAATCGGATTTTGGCCATGCGTAATATCTCAAAACAATATATTTCGAGAATTCCTCACTGAGCCCAACAACGAAAAAAGCACCAATAAATAGACTTAGCAAATTTTCCGTCTCTTCAGGTGAATAAAAAAAAGGTAAAAATATCTTCTCAAAAGTGGACGCTATGATTATTGAAAGTGCCCCCAATCCAAAACATTTCCAGAGTAAGAGCCAGGGCTCTTTTTCGTATCTATCCCGGTAATAAAAGAAGATTATAAAAGCAATAGATGGAGCTATTGCAAGTATCAATAAGACCATTTATTCATCACATTATTTAATATTTTTTTGTTCTATTAATATCTCCAAAGGGGATTATGTCAATCCTAACCATTTCCTTTTTACAAGTGTGAAAATTCAATTGGTTAATAAGTGTATATTCCCAAGATGAATCCTTTCAAGACCTGCATTTCTTGCCGCGGCAAATGCTTTCATAGCATAATTCCTTGAAGTCGTGGGAAGGTCAGACATATAAAAATGTGGATAAAAAGCCAAGAGGGAATACGGTATTGTTTTATCAACTTTTGCAATAAAAGATGCAATATTAAAAACTTCATCTTCAGATATGTATCCAGGAACTAGTAGAGTGCTTGCAATGAGAAGTGGTGGTTCTCTTCTCTTACTTATATGACTTCCAACAAACTCAAAATTCTCTAAAGTTCTTTTATTACTTACTCCACATAAAGCATAGTGTAAATTCTCATCAAATGCCTTAAGGTCAAATTTAATACATCCACCACTTTCTAAACACAATGTAACTGCTTTCTTTAATAGTCCCTGATTCATACTTCCATTTGTTTCAAAGCAGATTCTTATATCTTTTCTGTTTTTCCTTATGATTTTCGACGTTTCAAGTGCATGTGGCATCTGTACTGTTGGGTCACCTCCAAAGTAGCAGATACAGAATGTATTATTATCCGTTGAGTTTGCCAGTTCTTCTGCGGGAGTAAGTCTACCCTCACACCCTAACTTCTTTATCCTCTCCGTATTCATCTCTCTAAAATGCCAGTTCTGGCAGAATAGACAATTAAAGCTACAGGCTTCATAGAATACAGCAAGATTTTTCTTACCATAATGTTTCGAACCTTCACAAACCCAGCTTGCAACACAATTGGTTGGCAATGGATCAAAATACCACTCAAGTATTCCTTTATCTCTCGACCCAGCAACGGACATAATTTTACCTCTCTCATTGATTCTAAGTCCACAAAAGCCTGATTTTCCTTCTTCTAAGGAACACTCATTTGCACAGATTTTACACGTAATACCTTTACCTTTTGGAACTTCAGGCTCTAAAGAAAATTCTTTTCTGGATTTTTGATGGACTTTCTTTATCTCATCAAAGATATTATTTCGATTCTCCTTTATGCACAGAGCGCAGACCCCAATCCTCTCTGCTATAATCCCTTCTTTACCGCATATTTTACACCTAATCATTTGTTATTTAATCTCTCAATATAGAACTTATTATCTATTTATCCTTATAACCATTGTTCTTTATAAATTTATCTAACATTAAGAAATTTTGCAACCCACATTCAAAAAACTTGAACCCTTGACCCCTCGAATCTTTGAACCCTTTTATTATAAATATCTTGACAAAATAATTTTATGTTTTAAAGTAATTATAATAAATAAAGGTTCCTTATGAAAAAATATTTGTTATTAATTCTAATATTACTTATTACTAACTGTGCTGTGGCACCAATAACGCGATACTCTTCATCTATAAAGAAAGATGGTATTGGTTTCGGAATTGATATATCATACGGAAGAAGACTTGAAACAGGTATTAACTCTGATGGTTCCATTGACTCTTTAAATCAAGATTAATCCAGTGTAGGTTTATACGCGAGATTCTATTTTGTATTCAGTTTTTAGGAAGTTTTAACTTATGCCAAGAGAAACTCTAACGATAGAAGAAATCCCACTTGGAAACCCACGATTAAAATACTTTGTTAACTTCCCATGGCAACTCTTCAGGGGAGATCCATACTGGACACCACCCCTGAATGGAGAACTATTGGGAAATCGATTCTTGGGCTTGATAGGTCTATTAAACCCAGAACATCCATACCATAGAAGCTCCGAGGTTACCCACTTCTTAGCCTGGCGCAAGGGTAAGCCAGTGGGTCGTATATCAGCGGCTATCAACCACCGTTTCAATGAATATCATGGTTCAAAAATGGGATTCTTTGGGTTCTTTGACGTTATCGAAAATTATGAAGTTATGGTGGCACTGTTGGATAAGGCACGTGACTGGGTTAGCAATAGAGGAATGAAGATTTTGCGAGGTCCTGGAGAATACTCGAATGCCACCTATGAACGTCAGGGAATCCTTATTGAAGGATTTCAGTACCCTCCAACCGTGGAATTAACACACAATTTTCCTTATTATGCTGATTTTCTTGAGAAATACGGTTTCCATAAGGCAAAAGATTATTACGCCTACATTATGGATGTTAATAGCTTTCCACCTGCTGGTTTAAAGAAAATCGCTAAAAAAGTATTGAGCAGGGGAAACATTATAACAAGGGTATCAAACCCTAAAAAATTAATGTCAGAAGTGCGTTTAATTGTCAAAATCTACAATGATACCTGGTCGCAGAATTGGGGATTTCTTCCAATAACTGATGAGGAAGCCAATTCACTGGTAGATACCCTTCGTATAATCCTGGATCCTGGGTTGGTTCGTTTTGCATATGTTAAAGGTGAACCTGTTGCTGTTATTGGAGCCTTTCCTGACGCCAACTTTGCCCTTCGTCCACGCTGGAAATGGTACGGTGATTCAGATCTTGTTCGTCTGATAAGATTATTTTTATTTCGGAAACACATTCCACGTGTGCGTTTGATGTTCTTCGGAGTCCGCCCTGGATTCAGACATCGAGGAATTGACGCCGTTCTTTTTAATGAAATCAAGGAATACGCAATGAGAAAACATTATAAAGAATGTGATATTTCATTGCTTCTGGAAAATAATGACTTGATTCTGAGTGTCTCAAAGTTCATGAAAGCAAAACATTACAAAACCTGGCGCATTTATGACCTTTCTTTAGAATAACATCTTGCATAACTTAATGCTGAGATCTCTCTCTTATTG
>SOIB01000007.1 GCA_004377355.1 Candidatus Stahliibacteriota bacterium
GAAACCTTTAAAATTATTCTTTGCGAACTTTACAAGAGATTAAAAGTGTAGGGAGTTGTATAATCCAAAATAAAATGTTGTTTCTCTTTGCTGTCTTTGCGAACTTTGCAAGAGATTAAAAGGGTAGGGATGGAGATTACTCAAATAATGCGTGGACAAAATCTTTTGCTTTAAATGGTATCAAATCTTTAACATCCTCACCAATTCCCAGGAAACGGATTGGTATACCGAGTTCTTCCACTATTGTAATCACAATGCCGCCTTTAGCTGTTCCATCGAGCTTTGCAATATCAATACCTGTAATCCCAACGGTATCATTAAAATTCCGCGCCTGTTGTATAGTGTTCTTACCGATATTAGCATCAACTACAAGTATTGTTTCATGGGGTAGGTCTTCCCTCTTTTTTGAGAGAACCCTCTTAATTTTCTTCATCTCCTCCATAAGATTCATCTTTGTATGAAGTCTACCTGCAGTATCAATTAAGAGATAATCCATACCCCGTGCGATAGCTGCATCTACAGCATCAAATGCAACTGATGCAGGATCTGCTCCATAATGCGATTCCACAACATCTGCACCAATCCTTTTCCCCCAATGTCTTAGCTGTTCAACTGCTCCTGTTCTATATGTATCGGCAGAAGCAAAGATTACCTTATTCCCTTCTTTTTCAAGTATATATCCCCTTTTGCCTATAGTTGTTGTCTTTCCAACACCATTCACACCTACATATAACTCTACAAAAGGAGGATTTCCATCTATGGTTTTACTTATATGTTTGTTAAGAAAGTTAATAAGTTCTTTTTGAAGTTCTGAATAATAATCTGTTGGTTCTACTTTCTCTAAAGCATCAATCAATCTTTCTACTGACCGAAGACCAAGATCTGCTTGTATCAAAATATCTTCAATATCATTTAAAAGATCTGGATCCCGCTTACTAATTAGATTTCGTATCTTCTTGCTAAAGCTACTTCTTGCCCTCTTCAGAGCCCCGTGAAGACCCATACTCCGTAATCTCTCTTTCTAGTCTCCTTATTTTCTCGGCTAGTGAAGTTATTGCCTCTGTTATAAAACCTACAGTAAATAATACCAACCCTGAAACAACTAAAAGTATAACTAGGTATAGGATTGGTCGGTATCCATGTAGAAACACAAATCGTTGAATAATCCCATATACACCTGTAATGAAACCCAGTATGATAAGCACTATCCCTATTGTACCGAAGAATAGTAGGGGTTTTTTTAGAAGGGAAATCTGCATCTTTACAGACAGAAGATCCATCACCCCTATCACTACCCTACCTTTCCCTCTATATTTAGACTCTCCATATAAACGGGAGCGTAATTTTACCTTTACTTCAGAAATGGTAAAACCTTTATTCACAGCAAGGGCAACAATATAACGGTGCCAATCTTTTCGAAAATCTATTTCTTCCAGGACCTTACTTTTAACCGCCTTGATAGCATTCTGGTCATGAATAGTAATATGAAATAGGTGTCGAGAAATCCAATTATAAACAGCTGATACAAATACCTTCTGGTAATGTCCATGCTTCCATCCAGTTACTATATCAAAACCTTTTTCCATTTCACCCAGTAGTGAGGGAATGTCATGTGCATCAAATTGGAGGTCTGCATCCATTAGTACTAATATCGGAGAATCAGAATGTCGGAAACCTGTAAGTATTGCCTCAGTTTTACCAAGATTCATTCGATGTCGGATAACTCTTAAGTATCTGTATTTTCGCGCCAAGTTGATAGCATCTTCATAAGTTCCATCAGTACTACCGTCATCCACCAGGATAACCTCATAATTTCTCCTATCCCCATTAATCATATCCTGTATCTCTTCCATAAGTGGAGATATATTTTCTTTCTCATTATAAGCGGGGATAACTATTGTAACCTTTTCCTGAGCCATTATATGACCTTATCTAATCTTTTAAGTAATACTATTATTTTAAGTACACACAAAGATTTCACTATTAGCATTTGATCACTTTCTTGTATAATAATTCAGAAATGGATTCATTGAGGAACCAATTTTAAAAACCTCTTTTTCCCGAGTCGTAGTATTACTTCATTCTTAATGGATATATTTAATGAAAAATCGTTAATTTTTTCACCATCGATTCGAAGAGCCCCTTGTTCGATCAATCTTCTTGCTTCTCCTCTGGACTTAACCAGACCAGCATTATCAAGCACTTCAACTATCCAGATCTCCTTATCTTTTTTTATAAAAAATTCTTCTATATCCCTAGGTGCCTCTTCTCTGGAAAATACCCTTATAAATTCTGCTCTCTCCCTTTTTGCACTCCTATCAGAATGATATTGCCTCACGATTCCTTCGGCAAGCTCAAGTTTCAAATCCATAGGGTTTTCTCCGCTTTTCAATCTCTTCTTAACATTTTTTAAGAGTTCATCATAATAATCCAGACAGAGTTCATAGTAGCGAAGTATTAATTTATCAGGAATCGACATCACCTTTCCAAACTGCTCCCTGGATGACTCTTCGATACCAATAAAATTATTAAAGGATTTACTCATTTTCTTCACACCATCTAACCCTTCAAGTAACGGCATTAGAAAGACTACCTGCGGGTCCAGTCCAAAACTCCTCTGAAGGTCTCTACCTAAAAGATGGTTCCATCTCTGATCTGTTCCACCTAATTCTACATCGGCCTTGACAGCAACTGAATCATATGCCTGAAACATTGGGTACAATAATTCATGCAGAGCAATTGGATTCTCGGCTTTAAATCTTTCATTAAAATCATCCCTTTCTAAGAGTCTTGCAACTGTAATCTGTGAGGTAAGTCTTATGATATCAGATGGATCAAGTTTTGAGAGCCATTCTGAATTATATCGGAGTTCCGTCTTTCCTTTATCTAAGATCTTAAATATCTGTCTCGTGTATCCCTTCATATTCTCTCTTATTTGTTCTTCACTAAGCGATACTCTTGTCTTCGATCTACCTGAAGGGTCTCCAATCCTTGCTGTAAAATCACCAACGATAAGAACAGCTATATGTCCTACATCCTGAAATTGCCTGAGTTTTCTTAAGACTACAGCAAAACCAAGATGGATTTCAGGGGCTGTCGGGTCAATACCCAGTTTTACTCTTAGAGGGCGCTCTTCCTTTAGTTTTTCCTTCAATTCTTCTTCAGGAATGACTGATTCTGCTCCGATTATTAATCTTGCTAAATCTGAATCTATTTTTGCCCTCCCGTTGGGATATTAAGAAGTGGAGTGAGTTTCTGATCAAAGGGAGTAATTATTACAGTATTATTGGGTGAATTAACGAGTTGTTGTAGAGTCTTAATATAATACCACTGCAGATAACTGCTTGAAAGGGATTTTGATATAATACGGTTCGCTGCTGATATTCCCTCTGCTTCAAGCTTTTTCCGCTCCACTTCTCTGCTCTCTTTCTGCAGGATAAACACCATCCTTTCTGCTTCCTGTTTTGATGCCATCTTCTCATCTATTTTTTCTTGAACCATTTCCGGCAATTGAACATTCCTCATTAAGACCTTCTCTACTTCAATATTCCTTCCGGTAAGAGCCCTTTTTAAACCCTGCTCGATGGAAATACCTATTTCCTCTCTTCTCTCTGTATATATGTCAGCTACTTCATAACCAGCGATCATATTCCTGATAACGGTTTTTATAGCAGGTCGGACAATCTTTTCCACATAATTAGGTCCAATATCACGATAAACTAGTGCTGCTCCTTCGGACTTAAGACGATACCACACTGTCACATCTAGTTTAACCGTGAGACCCTCTGATGTAAGCGCCGAAATGGCATCGTCTCCTCGAATAATCCCTTCCCTGGCTTTACCACTCATTGTATAACTTTCTGTTCGAACACTCATCTTTTCAATTGAAGCAAAAGGATTAATCAGGTGGATTCCACTCATCAGAGTTTTCTCCTTGACCCTACCGAAGAGAACAACAACTCCAACTTGCCCGGGACCTACGAGACGAACCATGGAAGCAATCAGAAAGATAAAGGACAGAAATAAAATGCCAACGGGGGCTAGCCTGGTTCGTCTCTTAATCTCTGGGGTAAGCCACATCATTATTCCAATTATCAGGGTTACAATAAATAAAAATATTAACATTTATCCTCCTTAATTTAAGGTAGCGGCGCAGGGACTCGAACCCCGGACACGTGGATTATGATTCCACTGCTCTAACCAACTGAGCTACGCCGCCATTGTTAAGAAATATATTTAATCCCCTTGGATTGTCAAGTTTTTTGTTTGGTCTTTATTCTTGCGATATAAGTATATTAAATAGTTGACATACAAGGTGAAGTAAGATACAATATTCCTATGCTATGGTGCATTATATTATTGTTGGTTAGGGTTGAAGGGGAAGAGGTTATTCATAATGAAGATAAATTTGATGAAGAATGGTGGGAAGCATATATGGAATCACTTTATTCAGATACACTTCCCATTGATTCAACTATAGACACTTCTAAAGTAATTGATGCACAGGACAAAGAAGATGACAATAGGAATATCAGGAGAGGGTTTTTTAAATCTGGTATCCAAATTGCAGCTCTTTTTATTTTTCTAATCGTTATATTAGTTTATATTAGAAGAAGCGTCAGGCTCTAAATACAGATTTAGAGCCTGATTACATTACACACAACAAAAAATATTTTCACTTATAAAGAATTACAATCATTCAATCCAAATTTTTATTTTTTCACCATCCTCATCAATATCAATTATTGTAAAAGGAATATCATACAATTCATCATCCACAGACTTTAATATCTCCTCAATATCGATATCGTATTCCCCCAGTTTCTCACTGGCTTCGGTGGAAAACTTTGATACTAATTTCCCACCCACTTTCATCAATTTTGTAGCAATAACAGTTGGAATTTTCACGTTTACCTTCCTCTCACCCCCACTCTCTACCTCTATCCTGAAGAATCTACCCTCCCCTTTATCGGTCTTTTTCTCAATTGTGTCTAAAAGCCTATACGCCTCATCAGCATTAATCTTTCCCTCTTCGAGCATCTTTAGTATTCGCTCTTTTTCGCCTGTCACATTTCCTCCATTTCATTCATCGCTTCATTAAAATCAATCTCCTTATTTTCAAGTTTCTTCAATATCTTTTTAACTTTTTTACCATCCTTTTTTCGCCTCTTTCTCATGTGATCCCATATTATATATAGACCAAACACCAGAAGTAGAAATGGCCAATCTCTACCCCAGTTGAAACCACCACCATATAAGTTAAGCAACCATATACCTGCACCAAGTACAAGACAGATTAATCCAAATACCATTATTCCTCCTTTTTACCACAAAAACATCACCTGCTATCAGCTTTCATCTTATATACACTTCGCATTTTTCATTTTGCATTGAAGCGAAGCTTCTGTGGTTAAATTTCATCTGATTCTTTTTTCTTTTTCAATTCAATAGAAGATAATTTTGCATCAATCTTTACCAACCCTTCATCTTTTCCAACAACACCTTTTACACCTTCATCAGATTCATTCAATCCCAGGTTCTGTGAGATTGAGCCCAAAGAATTTACAATATTAAAACTCATGTTCACTGGATGAGAAAAAGAAAGAGTAAGACTTCCCATTCTCACATTCGCATCAATATCCAGAGGCTCTTTTACATAAAGTTCAGTATTACTCATCTTGCTTTCCAATTTAAGAGGAACATCTAAAATACCATTGAGGTCACCAGCTTTAAGGTTAATATGAAGTGAGGAATTAGCTGGAACATCCACTGTCATTGAACCGAAGATTCCAACTTTAGTTTTTTCCCCCTCTTCATTTAAAGAAAACCTTCCATCGCCATAGACTCTGAACACAGAATCAGAAGATTCTTTAAGGGTAAGACTTGAGGCATTAACATTAATTAAAACTTTATCTGCCTTAAACTCTTCTCTTATTTTTCCGATTTTAGTTCCTTCAAACGAAAAAGCATGCACAATTCTATCCACAAATCCGATCCCATCCTTTTCCTTTGATAAAGCTTCAAGCAATCTCACAGCCTCATCAGCAGAGATTTTTCCATTTTCTAACATCCTGAGGATACGCATTTTTTCATCATTCATTCTTATTGCCTCCCTTCTTTTCTAACTTTCTAAGAGCTTCTTCAACGTCTATAAGCCCCATCTCCAATTCAGAGATAATGTCATCCTTTTCACATTCAGAAGGAGGAAACCCAAGAGCCATCCTTACCTCTTCAAGACGAGCCCTCACAGTTGGATATGATAGATCAAGAATTTCCCCTATCTTTTTAAGATTTCCTCTAACCCTTATGAATAGACGGATAAACTCCCATTGCTCTTCTGATACAAGAATGCCTCCCCACTTAAAAGAACCACTAACAATAGCATCACAATCGCTACACTTAAATTCGGATATTTTTATATCCCCACCACAAAAAGGACAACGTTCTGGTAATTTCATATTCATATTAATATTTATATATATAATATTAATTTTGTCAAGGTATTAATTAATAAAATTTATTTTTTATTTATATTATTTAAATATTATTAATATTACATTAAATATTATTAAACTTTCTGTATGAGTTTTTTAGTTCAAAAAATGGGCTATGGAGTTTAAATATTTGATTTCAATAATCAGGTTGTTAATTTTCAGAATTTTAAAAGGATATTATTCTCTATGTCTTGACAAAATAATTCAGCGCACCTAAACTTAAGTATGCAATCAATAATTCTATTTTTAACCGCAACGCTATCTGTTTTACTCCCCGAAGGAGTAGATATAAATGAGGAAATAATTAGAAGGAAAGAGGTTACTCTTCCTTATGGTGTTTTACCATTATATAACGAAGAAAATGGTATCACCTTATCTCTATATTCTATAATAGATACTGTTAAATACATTCAATTTAGTCCTATTGTGCAATATCAAAAAAATAGGTGGGGTTTCACTGTTGCCCCACTTGGACGCAAAGGAGACGCACATATTTATCCAACTCGAGAGGAATTTGGAGCCTATGCTGACATTTTACGTGGCTCTATATTTTATAGGACCAACAATTTAATAATATCTTTCGGGAAGGATATCTTCTTAATAGGAAGTTCCTTTGAACATAACCCTCTCCTATCTCCCAATATTCCCTTAAATTATGCACGATTTATTTATACCAATGATAAATTTTCATTTACGCACTTCTTAGCAAGGCTTGATGACTATACCGGACGAGAGAAGATATGGGCAGGTGGTTCTACAGCTGATACTGCTACTTTCCAGCGATATTTAGGTATACATCGCCTCGAATTTAAACCAAGGAAGTGGTTTGCAATTTCTTTCAGTGAAGTAATGCTAATTGGTGGAGAATATTCAGGTTTTCCCTTCGAGCTACTATCCCCTGTTACCATCTATTATATAGAACAATTCAATCAGAAAAAAAATGTAAACATACTATGGAATATTGACTCGAAAGCAGTATGGAAAGATTTCCTCTTCTATTTTGACCTATTTATAGATGACTTTCAGCTTGAGGCGGATCCCTGGAATGAGCCAAATCATATGGGAATATATTTTGGCATACAGAGGATTGACCTTTTTAAAGAAGGGTCATTACTATTACTCTCATACAACATTATGAGTAGATGGTCTTATAGTAACATTATTGTATGGCAGAGGTATATTGATAAAGATTTCTCATTGGGGACACCTCTCGGGAATGATTATGATCGGTTCTATATGCAGGCACTCTATCCAATATCTTCTTTTAAAACCGGATTTGAATTCTCTTTCACGCGTAAAGGAGAGAATTCAATTAATAATCCATGGCCAGTTAATACTGATTCCATTGCTACACCAGCGAATCAATTTAACAACACAAATTTCCTATCTGGAACAATTGAAAAAAGATTGAGTATTTCCTCCATCCTTAAGTATAGAGACTTATTCACACTAAAAGTTGGATTATATCACATTCAGAATTACCAACATCAAGAGGGCACCACTAAAACAGAACCACTACTTGAGCTTAAAATTAAATACCATATATAGGTATTGGGTTTTAGGTCTTGGGTTTTAAATTCTTATATTGGGAAGTGGGGAACTAATACCCAATGCCTAACACCTAAAACCTAATCACCGGATTAACAATTTTTCACAAAGAAACTTATCCATAGGTTCAACTGTTATTATATTAAAATCTGGTAATTGGACCTTGACTGATCCATTCCCTGCGTATCTTGCAAGGATTCTTGCAGCAAGAATTAAATCATCTTCTTCTGAAATTTCAACCTGTCCATTAAAACCTTCAAAACACATAAAGAGCTTGCCAGAAGGACCTTTTACATCAAGAAGTTCAAAAAGAGCAGATCCATACTTCCTTAGTATCTCTCCCTCCCTTTGGTTTCTACTTACTATAAATATAGACTCATTCAAACGGAAATGGCGTCCAATTAACATAAGATTTATAAGTGATTCATCAATACCACATTCTTTTATTGCTATATATAGACGCTTAGAAATAACTTCACTGGTTAAAAGACAACCACCTCCGGGGGAACCATATTCGGTTATACCAAATTTTCTTGTCAATTCTATTTGAACCTCTCTACTCCTACCTGAAACACCATAGAGTTTATCTCGGTCTATAATATCCACTCTTTCAGGCCATGTAGGCTTTAGTAACTTTGCTGAAAGAGGTCTGAGTGTAATATCACCAAGTTCTGTTAATTTATCTACATTATTGAGATTTTCTTTTGTCTGAGATTTTGGTCTTTGTCCAAGAACCTCCCCTGTAATAAGAAAACCCCCCCCTATCTCATTCATATAACTGTACGCTTCTTTTATCATTAAAGCATGACAATCAACACAGGGGTTAATCCCCTTTCCATATCCATATTGTGGATGGAGTAAAATTTCAAAATGTTTGTGGGAGATATCTATAGTTATGAAATCTAAATTATTTGCTGTAGCATTTTTACGAGCCTTTTCATCATCAAAGAAATGACTTATAAATGAAACAGGAATTACATCAATACCTTGGGACTCTACTATCCTGACAGATAGTAACGAATCCAGTCCTCCCGAAAAGAGAGCTACTGCTTTCATTCTGATAGGACATCAATCACTATTCTACGGTTTCTATCTCTCCCCTCTGCAGTTGCATTAGGCGTAATTGGGTGATACTCTCCATAGGCAATAGCTGCAAGACGTTTAGGGTCAATACCTACTTCGGAAATCAGATATTTAACAACATTGATGGCTCTCTTTGCTGATAAATCCCAGTTTGTGGGATATTCTTTCCTGAGGCTACCAGCGATTTGTGTATTATCAGTATGTCCTTCTATGATAATCTTTCTATCTTCAATCTCTTTTATTATACTGGCAATCTTAAACAACATCTCCTTGCCATCTTTACTCAGTTCAACACTACCTGGAGGAAATAGCTTTTTCCCGGGAAGAGTAATAGAAATTTCTTCTCTAACCTGTTCCACTTCTATACCATCAATCATATCCCTTAAATCCTCTGCAACATAATTCTCGGTTGGTAGTTCTACACTTATGGAATCTTCCCTGGGTGCATCTCTCCGTAACTCATTTACAACTGATATTAAAGTTCTGTTTTCTTCTTTATATTCAAGGAGTTCTGATTTTAATGGATAATAATCTTTGATATAGAAATATCCAAAACCTACTAACAATAATGAGATAATTACAATATAAGCTATGTCTCTTCTCATCCTTCCTCCTAAAAGTCAAACTTGTCAATCATCTCGATGGTTCTATTTTCAGGTTCAAGTGCTTTCCCATGAAGAGTGCATTTCCTTTTAGGTGCATCTTCTTGAACAAATATCTCCCTTCTAACGTTAGAGCACTCCGGAGTTGCTAGTTCTCCACTCTCAGCACATACATACCTGTAAACAATACCTTCTGGTTCCTGGAACTGAAAATCTTCATATTCTTTTGCTGAGTCAATCAATGCTTCCATAAATCTAGTCCAAATAGGCAAGGCAACTCCTGCCCCTGAAGCATGATTCCCAATTCTCTTTGGGTAATCATATCCAACCCATACACCAACAGTAACTTCTGGAGTAAAACCAATAAACCACCCATCAGTAAAGTTGTCTGTAGTCCCCGTTTTACCTGCAGCAGGTAGTTTGAAACCCATAAGTCGTGCACTGTAGGCTGTCCCTTCGTTAAATACACTCTGTAACATATTAACCATTATATAAGCTGTTTGCTCAGAAAGGACTCTCTCCTTCACAATTCTATTCTCATACACAACATTCCCGTATCTATCCTCTACCTTTAGTATAAATATTGGTTCGACCTTTTCACCCAGATTTGCCAGTGTAGTATAGCCTCTTACCATTTCAAGTAGTGTCACACTAGATGTTCCTAATGGTATAGAAAGAACTGGATCAAGATAACTACCTATACCCATTAAATGAGCATAATCAACAACTGTGAAAGGTCCAACTTCCTGACCAAGTCTTATTGATGCACCGTTACGGGATTTACTCAATGCTGTTCTCAATGTAATCTTACCCATAAATGTACTATCATAATTTCCAGGTGCATATGGTTCTCCTTGAATTTCTTTAATTACTGGAAGGTCGAATACAAAATCTGAAGGTGCGAACCCATTATCAATAGCTGCTGTATAGAGAAAAGGTTTAAAAGCGGAACCCGCCTGTCTTTTTGCCTGGGTTGCTCTGTTATACATACTGCACCTAAAATCTCTTCCTCCAACAAGACTCAATATATATCCTGTTGTGGGCTCTAGAACTACCATAGCACCTTGTATATAGGGAATATTCTCTGGATAAATTAAAGAATCAGGTATGGAATCCTTAGGGGTAAGATGCCAATATTTCTCAACCCTATCAAGTCCCCATTCCATAAGACTATCAGCTAGTATCTGCATTCCTTTATCCATTGCAACATATACCTTATACCCACCCCACATCCTATAAGCACTTCCAAATAAAGAGTTCATTTGTTTCTTTACTTCATATATATAATATGGACCAATTGAATTCCTACTATGATTATCCACTACAAATAAGGACTCGGAAATTGCAAAATCTAATTGTTCTTTACCGATATAACCTTCGGATTTTAATTCTCTAAGGACAAAGTTTCTCCTTCTCACAAACCTTTCGTAATTGTTATATGGAGAATACCGTCCAGGCGATGCAAAGAGTCCTATTAATGCAGCCGCTTCTGAAAGGGAAAGAGAATCCGGTGTCTTATCAAAATAATATTCGGATGCAGCTCCAACACCATAATTACCATATCCAATATATACCTCGTTTATATACATCTCAAGTATCTTATCCTTTGGATAATAACGCTCTAATAAGAGAGCAAGGTATATCTCCTTCAATTTCCGAACCATAGTCTTTTTTAGATGTAGGAAAATACTTCTTGAAAGCTGTTGGGTAATGGTACTTGCTCCCTGAACATAACTACGCCTTACTATATTTAGCCATGCAACTTTTAGTATTCTTCGTAGATTTATTCCCCTGTGATTATAAAATTCTTTATCTTCGACTGCAATAGCTGCATTAGCTATATAATCTGGTATTAAATCAAGTTTTACTGGAATACGTCGTTGCTGATATACTTCATCAATTAGATCCCCATTTCTATCATATATTCTAGTTGTAAGAAGTGGCTCATAATACTCTACACTCTCTATATCTGGTATTTCACTAATTATCCATAGATTCACTCCAAGAAGGGAACCAAGAATAAAAAAGATTATAGATAAGATTATAAAATTCTTAATCATAAGCAAAAATATCGGGTAAATTCAATGGAAGATGGTTTATTCTCTACTTCCCAAAACTCTCTTTTTTTCTTATCGACCCACATATCAATAAGCCATTTGGGAAATATACCATCTCTAATCAGAAATTCCTTATCCCTTTCTAATGCATTAATTGATTCTAATAAGTTATGTGGTAATTTCCCATCTTTTTTCTCCTTATATTCCTTCTTATCTTTCATCTGTTTTAAACCATCCAATCCCGCAAGAAGAATTGCAGAAATAGCGAAATATGGATTGCATGTAGCGTCAGGCAGACGGTATTCAAGATCAATATCTTCTTCTTCAAAATAATCAGGAATTCTGATTGCGGATTCTCTGCTACCCACAATATAAGAAAGTTTTTGTGGAGCTTCAAAACCAGAATTAAGTCTTTTATAAGAGTTTGTTGTGGAATTAGTAAAAGCAGATATTGCTTTACTGTGTCTTAAAATACCTTCAGAAAACAATCTCAAGGTTAAAGAGATGTTTTCTCTGTCTTTAGCATCGTAGAAGATTGATTTATTATTCCATTTTAAAAGTATATGGAAATGCATTCCACTGCCTGGTTCATCATAAATAGGCTTTGGCATAAATGTAGCCACCATATTGTAAGAACTTGCGAGTCTTTTAACAAAATATTTACTTAAGAATATATTCTCCGCTGCTCTTAGGGGATCAGATCTCGCTATTTCAATCTCCTGTTGTCCAAATCTTCCAACTTCGTGATGCCCATATTTCACCTCTATACCTGCTTCCTTAAATACTCTCATTAAACTTATTCTAAAATCTTTCTGTGTATCAAAAGGATAATCCGCATGGTAACCATTATATCCAGAAAAACCATCACGAATTCGAATATCAACAGTTGAGTACAGAGAAGTGCTTTCGAAATAACATTCATCAAAAATATAGAATTCCAATTCAGGTAATATCTCAATCTCATCAGCTATTCCTTTTTCTTTTATAAGAGAAACTGTTTTCTTTAACATTCTTCGTGGATCTCCATCAAATTCTTCACCTGTCTTTGAAGAAAATAATTCTCCAAAAAGAATCATAGTTGGAGTTTCTGAAAATGTGTCAATATAATAACGAACAAGGTCGACTTTAACAACCATGTCGCTTTTTTCCCGATTTTTAAGACCAAGTGATGAACCATCCACACCTATACCCCTCTTAATAAAATAATCTATCTTCTCAGCAGGAAAGCTTATACTGCGGGATCTCCCATCTAAAGGAGTATAACGAATATCAATGAATTCTATCTTTCTATCTGAAATTACCTTTCTTATATCCATATTCAATATTAATATTCCTTACCCTAAAGTCAAGGATACGCGGACTTGAGCCACTTCTCTATTTATCTTTCGTTCTATTCTTTAATTTCAAATCTTTTGACTTCAAATTAAAAGGTAATTTCTCACTTTTAATTTTCGTACCTAACACAATGGTTCCAATCCTATTTGTCTTTAGCTGAGTCTTTAGAAATGACTCTTGTTCTTTTGCACGCATAACAGTCTGTTCAAATAACATGACAATCCCATACTCCTTTAAGACTCTATTTACCTCCTTATAAACCACTAATAAATCCGACCCAAATTGTTGTAACCATGAAGTTGAATAGTAGAATAAGACACCATCTACTGATTCATTTATAAAAGGAAGCTCGTTTATATCTGCCTTCATTGGATGTATGTTACCTGCCTTATCATGCTCTATTTCTCCACGTTCTAAAGACTTTAATAACTTCTCCTTGAATTCTTCCATCCTCTGATATTTATCAATAGGAAAGACAGAACACCCTATTGACGCTAAAGTCAAGGAAGGTTCAATATTATCCCATGAACCTACATCAACAATAACATCACCTCTGCTAAAAAACTGATCCATAGAGAATTCATTAAACATCTTTCTTGCAGAATAGAAATTTAATTTTTATTGTCAAGGGATGGATGGGTTGGACGGTTAGTCAGTTGGTGTATTGGTCAGAAATTATTTCGATAATTTAATATCTGTGTTTATCTGCGTCCAATTTAGGATTATGGATTAGATAATATAAGGTTCAATGATTCAAGTGCAAGATTTTAGGTCTTAGGTCTTGGGTATTAGGTCTTAGGGTTTATTTTTTATCTGTGTCCATCTGCGTACATCCGCGGTAAATTAATTGAAAGGTGGGATGGGTAAAACACTTGAAACCTTGAACCCTTTAGTTATTATATCTGCGTGTATCTGCGGTTGATTTTGGTTCTGAGTTAGGGGTTTGGAGTACTGGGTTGGGATTTAGTATTTGGGAATTGGGATTCAGACAAACCAACAACCCAACTATTCTCCCGTCCTCCGTCTTCTGCCCTCGGTCTCCGTCTTTAACCCATTTACCCATCTACTTATTAACCAATTCACTCAATTCTACATAAATGCGAAAATTTCACCCTTGACTTTTCAATTATTTTCTCTTATTGTCAACTAAAAAGGAGGTAAAATGGCTCTTGAATATATGTGGAAGGATGTATTCCAAGGAGTAAGGTTAGGATTTTCTCCCAAGAAAATCTGGGTGGCAGCTAAAGGGCTTCTTATGGGAACAATAGGTTATTCTATCCTTGCTTACCTTTCATTGATGGCTTCTGGCTGGAATATCCAAAAAATATGGCTGGAATTCAGGTATATCCCGTTTCCATTCTTCCAGGGAAACCTTACATGGTTTGGATGGATTATATGGGCTATTGCTGGTCTCTGGGTACTATACTTCTACTTCATAACTATGACAGCAATCTCTAAGATAACATATGAGCAATTAAGAGGAGACGAATTTTACGAGTCTAAAGAAGCCTGGACTTTTGCTCATAAAAACTGGAAGGGAACCTTCCTTTCTCCCATATATCTTATCTTCTTTATTGCCGCCCTAATATTAACAGGATTGATATTAGGCCTTGTCGGAAGGATACCAACTGTAGGACAAATCCTTATCGGATTATCTGCAGTTCCGATATTCGCCGGGGCATTATTTGTTGTATATTTAACAATTGTTGTTGGTGTTATACTAATCAGTGCTCCAGCTATTGTAGCAACTACAGAGAGTGATACCTTTGATACACTCTTTGAGGGATTCTCACTGATAAACGATCAAACCTGGAGATATATTCTCTGGGAAGTTATCCTTTTGATCACGACTTTTATTGGGATAATTATATTCGCCTGGCTATTTAAGTATGCACTATCTTTAACACACAATACACTAATAGTGTGGGCTGGCCCAAGAAACTGGTGGAATATAATGTGGCATAATGCAAACTGGTATTTACATATCCCTTGGCTTCCAATCTGGATTGCAAAATGGTATCCAACATTCTTCGTACCCACAGAGTTTATATCTGCCGGCTCAGAAACCCTTGCTCAATATCCTGGGGCTGCTACAACCTTTGGTGGATTCCTTTTGGGACTTTCCTTCTATATGGTAATATTCATAATCATCGGATACGGAATATCAACTCATGCTGCTGGTCAAACTTTAATTTACACAATTCTCGTCAAGATAAAAGATGAAAAGGACTTACTGGTGAAAGAAGAGAAATTATTTGAAGCTGAAATCGAGGAGAAAGAAGAAGAGGTAGAGGTAGGAAAAAAAGAGAAGAAACAAAGAAGAAAAGAAGAAAACAAAGAAGTAAAGCAATAGATAAAAATAAAAGATCTCTAACTGAAAATAAAAACGCCCTTTCTTGTGAAAGGGCGTTTTTATAAAATGAAACGGCGTCAATAAAACCTTGACTATTAAACAATCTTTTATAGATTAGTAAAAAAGGGAGGTTTTAATTAAAAGTATTATATTCTTTTTCATAATATTATTTCTTTTAATATTTAATTGTGATAGAGGAGAAAAATTCACGTATGAAGGAAATATAGGGGGAACTTTAATTGTTTCCCTTATGAATGAACCCACCACACTTAACCCTCTTTATCCATCATTTTCTGGTCTTTCCCCTGTTTCAGAAAAAATATTTAATCCATTACATGATCAGAAACCAGATGGTAAAGTAAGAACTTGTTTAGCTCAATCATGGGTATATTCAGAGGATCTAAAATCTATTACATATACAATACGAAAAGATGCAAGTTGGCATGATGGCACACCAGTAACCGCAAAAGACATTGTATTCACTTTTAAACAGATTAAGGACCCCAAGAATAACTCACCAGTCTCTCAAAGATTGCGATATATTAAAAACGTAAAAGCAATTGGAGAAAGAGAAGTTAGGTTTGTATTTGATAAAGTATATGCAGATGAATTAATCCATTCAAACATACTAATCATCCCAAAACATATTGTAGAGAAGGATAAAAATAATCTCCAAATGAGTAACTTCAGTTTCAGCCCAACCGGGAATGGTCCTTACAAGCTTAATGAATGGAGACAGGGAGAATGGATCGAGTTAGTTGCAAACAATGATTATTTCAGAGGACGACCTCTACTTGATAGAATAGTTTTCTATTTCCCACACTCTTTGGAAGAACTATTGGATGAAATCAATTTAGGAAATATAGACATAGCATTTGATCTACCTCCAGAGAAATATGACACTATAAAAGGATACAGTACCATAGTATCTTCAGGTAGAGCTTATACGTATATTGGCTGGAATCTCAAGCGATTTCAAGATAGAAATTTAAGAAAAGCCTTCAGCATGGCTATTGATCGTGAAGGTATTATATCTTCTATACTTAAAGGTTATGGACGTTTATTAAATTGTCCAATAACACATGAGCATTGGGCATTTAACCCTGACATAAAGGGGATCAAACACAACGAACAAAAAGCAAAAGAGTTATTAGAAGAACTAGGATATTCAAAGAAAAGCTGGCAACAATACTATCCGGATCTCCGAGTAGAAATTCTGGTAGAAAGTGGAAATCCCATTCGCAAGGAAGTAGCTTTTTATATTATGTCTGATTTGCGTTCAATAGGGGTTAATACGCTCGTTACGGAACTTAGAGGGTCACAATTGATTGATCGTTTATTCAATCGCAATTTTGATGCATATATTCTTGGATGGAGTGTGGACAAAGCCTTTAACCCTCTTCTAATCTGGAGTCCTAACGGTATATATAATTTTGTTGGTTATAAAAATAAGAAAGCTCACGATTTAATGAGAAAAGCGCTGTTTTCTCTTGATAGAAAAAAGGCCAAAAAAGCGTGGCATGAATTCCAGGAAATTATTGCAAAAGATCTTCCTTACACCTTCCTCTATACACCACAGAAGATAACTCTGGTCAAGGAGAATGTAGCAGGAATGAAGCATGAGGATAAAAGACCAATTTTATCATACCTTGACGAACTGTACTTTAAGAAAGTCCCATCAACTACATTAAATCTTGCATCCCTTGGAACACACTATAAAGAAACACAAATAGGAAGTGAACAAAGAAAAGCAGAGATAACTACACCACAACAAACACTAACACCTACTGAAGAAATACTGGAAGCAGTAACCTCCACTACTACAATTGAAGAAGAGAGATCAACAGAAACACCAACTGAAGAAGTAACTACACCTATAGTGGAAAAGAAGGGACCAATTATTCCCCCAATAATAATCTATTATCCTCCTAAAAGAGATTATCCTGAAAATGCAAGAAAACTTGATGTTCGAGGACAGGTCTTTATAAAAGTTTACATCTCAAAAGAAGGTATAGTTGATAAAGCAGATATTGTAAAAGGACTTTTCCCTTCTTGCGATTCAGCAGCTTTATCGGATGCGTATAAATGTAGATTTGATCCTGCAACTCAGGATGGAGAACCTGTAGCGGATTCACAGACCCTTCCTTTCCGTTTCCCGCCCGGAGGGTGGTAGTCTTTAATGAATGTAAAATTTATAGAAAAACGAACTATGATGGGTGAGGAAGAAATGCACTGGGCATTAAGACGTATATCCCATCAGGTGATAGAAGACAACCCACGACTTAAAAAAATTTGTATAATTGGAATTCGAAAAAGAGGAGATATATTAGCCAAACGAATTGCAGAAATACTTAGTGAGCTGACTTCCTGGGATGTAAATATTGGTGTCCTCGATATAACCCTTTACAGAGACGACCTCACAACCTATGGACCTAAACCATTAATTGGTCCTACATATTTCCCATGTCCAATAGATGAATTGCCTGTTTTACTTGTAGACGATGTAATACATACAGGTAGAACAATCAGAGCTGCCCTCGATGAAATTATGGATTATGGTCGTCCTTCTGCAGTAAAACTTGCAGTGATGGTAAACAGGAGCGGAAGAGAACTGCCTATAATGCCCGATTATTTTGGAACTTCTATAGATCTCACAGAAGGCGAAGAAGTTCGAGTTAACATTTTGGAAACGGACGGGCAAGACTCTGTAAAAATAGTAGAGGTAAAAATTGATAATGAATAGGAAAGACCTTTTAGGAATTGAAGATTTAAGCAAAGAAGAAATTGAGGAGATTTTAAAGGTAGCAAAGTCTATGGAAGAGATTCTAGAGCGACCTATCAAAATTGCACCTACGCTACGAGGAATAACTGTAGCAAATCTATTCTTCGAGCCAAGTACCCGAACCTTGAATTCTTTTACTCTAGCAGAAAAAAGGCTTTCTGCAGACTCTATTAACCTCGTATCATCTTCCTCAAGTGTTCTCAAGGGAGAAACATTACTTGACACTGCTAAGAATATTCAAGCGATGGAAGTGGATATAATTGTCATACGGCATTCCATACCAGGAGCTCCTCATTTTTTAGCAGAGAGATTAGATGCTTCTGTTATAAATGCAGGAGATGGAGCACATGAACATCCAACACAAGCCTTATCAGACCTTATGACAATACGAAAAAAGTTTTCTAAAATTAAAGATCTAAAAGTAGCTATTGTGGGCGACATTGAACACTCTCGAGTTGCACGTTCACTTATTATAGGCTTGAATAAGATGGGCGCAAAGGTTTTTGTATGCGGTCCACCTACTTTAATACCAAAATGGATGGATATATTTGACGTTACAATTAAATATAACTTAGAGGAAATTTTACCAGACAAGGACATTTTATATATTCTAAGAGTACAAAAGGAAAGGCAGGAGGAAAGTCTCCTTCCTTCAATGAGAGAATACATAAAATACTATAGTCTCACCTACGAAAGATTAAGGAAGTTTGCTTCTTCAAAAGTCATTATAATGCATCCAGGACCAATTAACAGAGGGATCGAGATTGAATCGCGTGTAGCAGATTCTGAATATTCACTCATTTTAGACCAGGTAATATCGGGCGTGGCAGTTAGGATGAGTATTCTCTACCTTTTAAGCAGGAAAAAAATCGATGAAAATAGCAATTAAAGGTGCTCACCTTCTTGATCCAAAGAATAACGTAGACGAAATTGGTAATATTTATATTGAAAATGGTATAGTTATAGGTAAATCATCACGTAAGACGCAAGATGTGAAAATAGATGCCAGTGGTCTATATCTAATACCTGGATTAGTAGATATTCACTCACATTTTCGTGAGCCAGGCAAAGAAGACGCTGAAACAATAGAAAGTGGATCTCGTGCCGCTCTTAAAGGAGGGTATACAACGGTTTGTGTAATGCCAAATACAGAGCCACCGATTGATAATGAAGGAGTAGCAAGATTCATAAAGGAAAAAGCAATAGAGAATAAAAAATGTCGAATTTTTCCAGTTGGAACTATAACTAAAGGAAGAGAAGGTAGGGAACTATCAGAGATGGGACATCTCTATGAAGCTGGTTGTGTGGCTTTCAGCGATGATGGTAACTGTGTAATGAACCCTGCAGTGCTACGAAGAGCTCTGGAATATTCCCTTTTCTTAGAAGTCCCTATTATAGAGCATCCTGAAGATATGTTATTATCCAAAAATGGTCAAATAAATGAAGGTATAATATCAACAAAACTCGGATTAAAAGGTATACCTGATATATCTGAAGCATCTATAGTAGCAAGAGATATACTTCTTTCCAAATTTACAGAGGGGAGACTTCATCTTGCTCATATTTCATCAGAGGAGTCTGTAAGTATAATAAAATATGGAAAGAGTAAGAGTATTAGGGTTACGGCAGAAGTTACACCACATCATCTTCTCTTAACTGAAGAAGAAGTTTTAAGTTTTGACACCAATAAAAAGATGAAACCACCACTTAGAACTAAATCAGATAGAGATGCCCTGCAGAAAGCGTTGAAAGAAGGAATTATTGATTCAGTAGCTACAGACCATGCTCCACATCCTGATTATGAAAAAGAACTCGAGTACTCTCTTGCTCCTTTTGGCGTAATTGGTTTGGAAACTGCATTTAGTGCATTATACACCAAACTTATCCTTCCCGGCACCTTAAGTTTTAAGCAATTAATTCTATGTATGACAGATAAACCTGCACAGATACTCGCTCTTCCGGTTGGCGAGATAAAAAAAGGAGGAACTGCAGATTTTACCCTTCTTGACCTTGGGAGCGAATGGGAGGTTGACCCAGATAATTTTGAATCAAAATCAAAAAATTCTCCTTTCATTGGATGGAAACTAAAAGGAGTCATAAAAGCAACTATAGTTAATGGCTTTCTACCTTATAGAGAAGGTGAATTCCTGAGGGAGGAAAAGTGACTGCTTCGTTTGATATCTTCGATTTAGAAACAGCTGCAGTCATGGGAAGTAAATTTCTCTTCTCCTTAAAGGAAGGAGCCGGTGAGAGTGAACTCTACGAAACATCAAAACAGACACTATCTCGTTATTTTGAACTCAGAGGCTTAGATACAAAGAAATTGGACTTCTTCTTAGAACACAAATGTAAGTTTATTATGGAACTAAATAAAGAAGAAAGAGCTTACCTCCGTGATATGTTTACTCGTCTTGAAGAAAATAAAATAAATAAAGAAGACATCAAATTTTTTAATAGCCTAACTGAAAATATCTTAGAAAAGGGTTCTCACTATTTTCCTCTACTATTATCTTTAATAATGAAAATTTTTCCATCTGAATTGGTAAGTGGGGTAAAGAAATCCTTCGAAGTAGGGAAAAGATTAAGCGGATTGCTAAATGATATTTTAAAAAGTAAAGAATTGGATAATTTCACCATTTTGTTTTTAAAAGAACCTCTTCCAATTGGAATTCCACTCACAAACACCTCATTAGATGACTTCAAAAAATTTCTTACTCCTTATGGTTTTACTCCCGACCTATTAAAACAAATTCATAATATTTTAAGAGCTAATTTTACCCAAAGAGAGAGTGGAGATATAATTTCTCTTCTTAAGAACACAGATATATCGGGTTTGGATGATTTACGTAACTTTAACTTTTATAGCTTTTTCATACCAGAAGATGATACCTTAGTAAGAATTGCAAAAATAGTATCTGATAAAGCATCCAAAGTGAAGCAAAGATTAATGCAGAAAGATATGGAACTTGATATGAAAGATGTAAAAGTCCGAGAAGAAACCCACCAACTCCTTCGGAAAAATGTAGAAAAATTACAATCACTAATAGATGTGAAAAAGGGTAATCTTCAAGAGATTTTGAGTAATACTCAGGAACAATTTACTGCGCTTGAAAAAGCGATAAAACTACATATAAGACATATCCAGGCGCATGAACATGCTTCTAAATCGCTAAAAAAAGCCATCGATGAGAATAAGATACTACTCAGCATAAATCTAGAAGATATAAAGAATTTCTTTCCCACTCCTCCCCTCTGGGAAATAGAAAGACTAATAAAGGAATTCTGGCATGAATTACCATACCTCGAAATTATTGATCCTGCATGTGAAAGAAAAATAATTAAGCTTCTAAAAAAAGAAGAACGGTTATCCTCTGATAAAAAATTATTTTTACAGCTCGCACATACGGAGAGAAGAGGATTCTCTCCTGATATCGAAAGAGTAATCTTAAATTATAGAAAGGTCTTAGAAGAAATCTTTGAACCTTTATACATCCGTGAAGTAATAAATCGTATGATTGAAATCTGGCCTCCTAACGTTGATTTTGGAAATCCTAAATCAATAATTGTTACAACTAGAAAACTCCATCTTGCAGGTCTGGATTTACTACCAAAAGGACACTTTTACAGATTCGGAATTAAAGGTAATATAGAGCCCACTATTGATAGAAAGCTGTTAGAAAAAAGAGAACAAATATCAACCTTTCTAAGAAAAGGATTCTCAACCCTTGTTTCAGTTTTAATATATGATATTCGTGGCTCGAGTTTTATGGCACATCGCCTTCGGAATGCTAAGAAGGAAAGGTCTATTCGTAATAAATTCCAATCTACTATGCTTGACACAGCCACAAGGGGTTCGTCGTTTATACTCAAAGATACAGGTGATGGAGGAATCTTGTGGTTTGGTGGCAATTCTAACAAACTCTACAGGAATATCTATAAGTGTCGGGAGAGTGAATCAGGGGCAATCTTACGTTCTTCAACTGCTTTTGAAGATGAATTCATACTAACGCCACACCCAAAGAGCGCAGAGATGGCTATTAATGCAGCATTAAATTTAGTGCAAACGGCCGAGGATTTCGTCACAGAAAATTATATGAACTACAGAGATTGGTTTGAAGAAATAACAGAGAAAGAAGTCTTTCACGATGGCATTACCTACGCGTTACTACCTCCTAAATTCAAATCGTTATTCAGGCTTGGTATAGGGATAGCAAGTGGACAACCTGGAAAAGACATTATATTCTCCCCTAATGCATTTGGGGATCCCGATCTTACGGGAAATATTGTGGACGAATCCGCTCTATTTTCATCCGGGAGGAGTCCTGAACGTTCTGTAATTCTAATAGACCATTGTACACTAATAAATCTACTACTCAACTCAGATCAATATCTATTGATTCTTCCCCTAACTAAGGAAGACTCTGACGAGGTAGTTATTGATAAACTCCTTACCATTCTTAAAAGAGAAGAATCTGAACAGGAATTCATATTCGATGATTTTACTGTATCACCTGTGGGTCTCTATTATATTGACTATAAAGATAAGGAAAAGAGTATAGAGTTCAAACTTTGGAAGAATTTAAAATTGGAATTCAATGATAAAGGGGACTTATCTAGCAAAAGGGGTCGTGTAAAAATACTCTATGAAGTCTTAGTTAAGGAATAGAATGAAAAATAGAATAAAAGAATTCGAAGAAATAATAAAAGCAATTAACTCAGAAAAAATTAATATCGATGAAGTTCTTCGCCTAATAATGGATAATATATCAAAATTAATTAGCGCTAAAGCGTGGTCACTTCTCCTGTTAGATAAAAAAAATAGAGCACTTGTTTTTAAGGTAGTTATTGGCGAAAAAAATGAGGAATTAACTGGAAAAAGGATGCCAATGGACAAAGGAGTGGTGGGATGGGTAGTGAAAAATAAAAAGTCAGTAATTGTATCTGAACCTTATCAAGATAAGCGATTTTTCAAAGATATTGACAAAAATACAGGTTTTATAACAGAGAATATTCTAGCAATTCCTTTAATCAATAAAGGCAGGATACTTGGAGTCATTGAAGCAATTAACAAAGTTGATGGAACTAATTTCGACCAAAAAGATTTGAAATCAGTTTGCAATTTTGCTGAACATGCAGCTATTGCTCTTGAAAATGCAAGTCTTGTCCAGAGCTTACAAAATAAAGTGAGATATTTAACACTTATTTCAAATATCAATAAAAATATAACCTCTATTCTTGACCTTGAAACTCTACTAAAGAAGAGCACAAAATTAATCCAGAAGACATTTGATTACTATTATGTTGGAATAGGACTTTTTGAAAATGATAAAATTATTTTAAAGGGATTCTCTGCTGCTAAAAATATTAAGCCTGTCCGGACCTTAATAAATAAAGGCGAGGGACTTGTCGGAAAAGTTATGAATGATATGAAAAGGATTATAATTCTGGATTCCGAAAAAGAACTGGATTTTTGTGAAGGTATTAAAGGTGTCAAGAGCGAGATGGTAATTCCAATCAAAAGAGAAACTAATTTTTTGGGTATTATTGATATTGGCTCACCAGAGAAATATGCTTTTTCAGTAGAAGAAGCAGATATCGTAAGTGAAGTATCACACCAATTAGCTATTGCTGTAGAGAATGCGAAACTTTACCAGAAAATAAGACTTGCAGCAATTACTGATGATCTAACAGGTTTATATAATTCAAGATTTTGCAATAAAAAACTACCTGGAATTGTTAATAAATGGCGAAAGGAAGGTAAAGTTGGCTCCCTAGTATTTATGGATATTGATCATTTTAAAAATATAAACGATTCTTACAACCATTTAATAGGAAGTAAATTATTACATTTGGTGGCAAGAAGAATAAAGGAAGTATTGGATGAAGGTAAAATAGGAATAAGATATGGAGGCGATGAATATATAATCCTAATGGAAGATATGGAATTAGAAAAGGCAATTGATTTTACCAAAGAAATTAAAAATCTAATTTCGTCGCGACCATATACAATTGGTGATAATTCTGGTGAAATAAAATGCAACGTAAAAGCCAGCTTTGGAATAGCAAGTTTCCCAGATGTAACAACAGACCCTCAGGAATTACTCCGTCTCGCAGACCTTGCAATGTATTATGTAAAAGCCAACGGTAGGGATAATATAGCTTATATGGACAAAAACGCTGATATTCAACTTCTTAATGAGCAAACAAATCCTTAAAATACATCCTGGCATAAAATACCCTGTAACACTTTCAAAAATAGACAATCAGTATGCTTCACTGGGAGAAAAAGTCCCTCCTGGAGGAAAGATTGAAATTCTTGATATAAGGAACACAGAAGGAAGAAGGACCTATGAAAGAACCCTTGTATTTCTCCTGGATTATATAGCTAAAAGAAAAGGTGTTACTATCAAGATTGAGCATTCTTTTGGAGATGCTTTATATGGCAGGTTTTTAAAGGGTTCATTAAACTTAAAATCAGCAAAAAAAGAAATTAAGGATTTGATTAAAGCGGATAAAATGATAGAAAGATTAATGTTGCCTAAATTAGAGGCTTTGCGTTTCTTAAAGGGAAGAGAAGATGACTTTAACATATTAAAATATCTTTCCCGAACATATATCCCTGTGTATAAATTAAACAATTTCGCAGCGTATTTTGCTGGTCCTTTATTACCAAAAACTGGATTATTAAAAATATTTAACCTGATTAAGATAAAAGATGGATTCTTATTCATCTTGCCAACACAAAAAGACCCTGATACTTTAGGAAAAATTGAAAAAAGAGAACAATTACTTAAAACATATCGAGAAGCAGAAAAAGAAGTAGAGATATTAAAAGTGTGGGATGTTGCACATTTGAATGAATATGTTGTCTCTGGAAGGATATCAGAAATAGTGAAGTTAGCAGAGGCAATTCATACAGAAAAATTTACCAATATTTGTGAAGATATATTAAGTAAAAAAGATGGAATAAAAATGATACTTATTGCAGGACCTTCTTCTTCCGGAAAAACAACATTTTCAAAAAGACTGGGTATTCACCTTAAATTGCATGGATTCTTTCCTCTTTATATATCACTTGATGATTACTTCCTGGAAAGAGACAAAACCCCATTATATAAAGATGGTTCTCCATTCTTTGACACTATAGAGGCAATTGATGTGAACCTATTCAGAAAACATATCTCACAGATTTTAAAAGGCGAAGAAGTAAAAGCATTAACATTCAATTTCAAAAAGGGAAGAAAGGAATGGAATGGCAAGACATTCAAACTTGAGTCCAACACAATTCTGATAGTTGAAGGAATACATGCCTTTAACCCAGAACTTCTAAAAGATTTAGAAATTAATACTTTTCGAATCTATGTCAGTGCCCTTACACAATTAAATATAAACAGGGTAAACCGTATCCCCACTCGTGATGTTCGCTTACTCAGGAGGATATTCAGAGATACCCGTTTCAGAGGATATCCTGCCAATGAGACATTAAGACGATGGGAATCTGTTAAAGAGGGAGAAGAAAGATTTATCTTTCCACACCAAGAAAGAGCAGACATAATGTTTAACTCTTCTTTAGTATATGAACTCGCAGTTCTAAAAGGATTCCTCGAAACACCACTTCGTTGCGTTGATATAACTTCTCCTTATTACTGTGAAGCTCTCCGTTTACTAAATTTCTTGGACCATTTTCTTGACATAAGAGAGGAAGAAATTCCACAAACTTCAATACTACGGGAATTCATTGGTGGTAGTACATTTTACTATTAATAAGAAACAGAATTAGGATTTTATTTAAAAAACTTTAGAAGAATCTCCAATTACTTTTTTCAATCTTGATTCCTTTTGAAATTGTATATCACTTGACTAGAACACCGTAAACTCTTGACTTCTCTTATAGTGTTAGTATTATCTATTGCATGAGAAAAGATTTGATAATTTTGTTCATTTTTTTCATTCCAATTCATTTATTTACACAAGAGACAAGTTGGGAAGAAGGAGATATCGCTATTGTCCAGTGGGAAAAAACATCTTTTTTTGATAGCATAAGGGATAGTATTATAGAAGGAATCTCAGTTAAGATAGATGAATATCACCTTAAAGGAAAAATTGAAAAAATATTCGAAATCTTAAGAAAAGTATCTAAAAAGGATTACCGTCTGGTAATAATGATAGGAGCCCAGATTATCACTCCCATTTTACAATATCTACCTGAAAATCATATAATTATAATCGGATCATCAATAGAACTTGACGCACTTCATAAAAAATTCCCTAACATTACAGGTGTATATTCCTTTGTTTCACCTGAAGTACAATATAGAACGATAATCCAACTGAAAAATGATGTAAAAAATATAGGAGTAATATACAACTCATTACATTCACGTATACAAATAAAAATGCTTGAAAGCGCAATCACTGATACCGCGATTAGCCTTACAAAGAATGCAGTTTCCAATCCAAGGGAAATAGCTACAGCATTGCATTTCATGAAGGATATAGATATCTTATGGGTGCCAACTGATCCAATTTATAGAGATAAGAAAGCAATTAAGTCGATAATAGATTTTTCCTTAGAAAACAAAATCCCTGTATTTTCTCCATCAATAGAATTTGTTCAAAGGGGAGCCCTTGCCTCACAATTACCCAAGGGCATTTCACTTGAGATCTTATCTATTTTAGCGTCTCTCGAAAAGGGTGAGGATATTACAGATGTACTACCTCGTTTTCCGGGAGAGCGTCTTGCTCTCAATATAAATACAGCAGAGCTTCTAGGTATAGAAATATCACCAGATCTTAGGTTAACTTCTATAGAGGTATATGAATAAATCTAAATATTCATAAATGCATCTATATTTAATCATAATTGTAATTCCTTCATTGAATTCTACTTTAAACTTAAGATCGCTAATAAATTACGTGAAAGTCTTATGCTATTGACATAAAGTTTTAATCTCATAACCTTTAATTATATTAGAATTTATTGGGATAAGTATCTTAATTCTTATCCCATCAAAATATAATAGGAAAAGGAGCAATGAGAATATACCTCTAAAAGGAGGTTCTAAATGATAAAATTAAACACTCTGAGAGGAAGAATATCCATTCTGTTATTAATTAGTTTAACTGGAATAACTATTCTGATTGGTAGCATATCTTTTTTTTCAACACGTTCCAACTTCAGAACTATTTTAGAGGAAAGAGCAGCCACTATTATAGAAGCTGTAGGACCTACATTAGAACTCGGTCTATATGCGGAAAATCTTGCATTATTGGAGCCTCCCATAAAAGGTCTTCTTGCACAAAGAGATATTATATATAGTTCTGCTTATAATCTTTCAGGATTTAATCTAATAAGAAGGAGTGAAATTGATTTTGATTTTGAATTAGATAAGAAACTTTTAGAAAAAGTTAAACAGGGTGAATTTATTAGTCAATTAAGGAAAATCCAGGGACAATCATTTCTTGATTGCATAGGTCCAGTTTATCCTCTGGAAATTACAGGGCAAAAGGAACCAATCGGAATACTGCGACTTGGAATTTCGCTTGCAGTGATATCATCTGCAATGCAAAGACTGACTTTAATTCTTAGTATCTCTCTTATTGCTGCTCTTTTAATAGTAAGTTTAGTAACAACAAGAATGCTTATAATGCTTTTCAGACCTCTCTATGATTTAAAAGAAAACCTAAAACAAATATCGGAAGGGAAAGTAAATTTGGGAGTACGATTATCAGAAGATACATTAACTACTGAAACCAATGAACTGGCGTCCTCCTTTAACAGATTTGTCCAATCCATGCAAGAAAACAGGGATTTTACCAAGGAAGTTTCAGAACGGATGTCAGCACAAGCAGAGGAGTTAGCTGCTTCATCTGAGCAAATGAGTGCCTCATATGAAGAAATTTCATCCACCATGCAACAGGTAGCCCTAGCCTCTGACAAGCAAGCTGCAGAGTCACAGACTGCCTCTGAAATGGCACAAAAAGCACTCCGTGTTGTGCGACAATCTTTGGATAGCGCCCAGGAAACGCTAAAATCTTCAGATACTATTTCTCTGCTATCCCAGAAGGGTGAAGAATCAGCAAAAGAAGTTCGGTTAGCAATGGACAATGTAACCAACATCACACATGAATTAGAAGGTGTTATCCAACAAATTCAAAAACGTTCTGAAGAGATATCAAATATTATTGAAACAGTAAGTGAAATAAGTAAAAGGACAAACGTGCTTTCTCTTAACGCAACAATAGAAGCCTCAAAAGCAGGAGAATCTGGTAGGGGTTTTGCTGTTGTTGCAGAAGAGGTTCGTAAGCTAGCAACCCAATCTGCTGAATCTGCCAGAAAGATTTCTGAAATACTGGGTGAGATAACAAGTGTTATTGATTCATTGATTATAAAAACCCAAGAAACTATTAAAGAAGTAAATCATGGTAAGGAAACCTCCTTAAAATCAGCGGATTTCTTAAAAAATATTGCAGATGAGATAAGCCACATAACAAAGAGAATAAAAGAAATAACGATAATAAACAAACAGGGAGAAGAGGAAGTAAATACTATCAATGAAGCTATTGAAAATATAGCAGCTATAGCAGAAGAGAATGCTGCATCATCAGAAGAGGTCTCTGCCGCAATACAGCAATTATCAGCATCTATTCAAGAGTTATCTGCAACCTCTCAGGAAACCGCGCAAATAGCTGAAAACCTTCTTAAATTAACAAGAGAATAATGAATAATCTAATCGGATTCATATATATTCTTATTTCAAGCCTATTTATTTATTTCGTTATTATACGCTTACTAAAACATTTGAAGACGGGAAGATTTAGAATATTAAGATATTCATTATTCCCACTATTACTCATTCTGTTCAGCTTACTTTTCAGTAAATTTGGGTTGTTTGAACAAATCTACCGAGGATTACTTATCTTTTTCTCATCGTATTCGCTGATTTTCCTATTCTTACTTTCAATAATGATAAACATCCGTGGAGAGAAAAGTAACTGGCGTAATATCCTCGCTATTGGAATTCCAATACTCATCATCGCTCTTCTGCATATACTTGGAGTAATTACACCTGTCTTAAATTTTATCAAGAGACCATTAATAACTATTGCAGATACTCATATAAGTTTATTGGATGTATTTTTTGCTTTTATAATATTTTATTTATCAATTAGATACTCCCAGAGTATAAAGGAGTTGCTGGAAAAAAGATTGCAGAGATTCCCTGCTATGGACCTGGGAAGGATAAATATTACTTCAATGATAGTTCGATATTTAATAATCATTATCGGAATATTCATAGCATTGTCCATTGTTGGCATCGACCTCACTACCTTAAAGGTATTAATTGGTGCACTCGGAGTTGGTATAGGATTTGGATTACAACACATGGTAAATAACCTCTTGAGTGGATTTATTATTCTCACGGATAAATCCATTGTTGTAAATGATTTGATAGAAGTTGATGGATTGCTCGGATTGGTTGAGGCTATAGGACTCAGGGCTACTATAATAAGAACCTTCAACAATATAGAAGTAATAGTTCCAAATTCAGAACTTGTTTATAATAAGGTAACCAATTATACGCATTCTGATAATTTAATAAGAATAGACATTCCAATTGGCATCTCTTATTCATCAGACCCAAACAGAGTGAAAGAAGTGCTAATTAAGGCACTTTCTCACCTGGAAAACAGAGTGGAAGAACCCCCCATTGATGTTTTCTTTACTAATTTTGGAGAGAGTTCCCTTGACTTTACAGTACTTATCTGGACGGATCAACCTCTTAAGAAAAAGAGAATTGAAAGTGAAGCACGATTCGCAATATGGAAAGCATTGAAAGAAAACGACATTGAAATACCATTTCCTCAACATGATATACACATTAAAAATAAGGAATCAGAAGTTAACTCTTAAGTTCATTATCTAAAAAGACGAAAAGGCAGATTCTGCCTTATTCATTTCCCCTACAATCTTCTCCCATACCCTGCGTGATTCCTTTCTTAATTCCTTGATACTTCCGTTATTTTCAATCATAAAATCTGCGTATTTTTTTGCTTCCTCAGGATTCATCTGGGATTTTAATTTCCCATTAATAGTCTCACCAGAAATCCCTAATCTTTTCAGCCTGGATTTTATAAAATGAGGTCTTGAAACTACGAGTATAGTATAATCAAACCAATCCTTTATAGCCCATTCATAAATTAATGCAGCATCAACAATAACAATATCCTTATCAATTTTACCAATGGCTTCTTTTAGCATTTTGAGCAAAACGGGGTGAACTATCTCATTTAACTGCTGTAACTTCTCTATATCTTTAAATACAATATCTCCCAATCTTTTTCTATCTACTTCTTCATCCCTTATTATCTCATTCCCAAACACTTCCTTTATTTTTCTAATGATATCGCGATTTTGAAGAACTGTCCATCCAATACTATCAGCAGATATTACGAATCCACCCCATTCTCCAAAGAAGTCAGCAATTAAACTCTTTCCAGTACCAGTATTTCCAGTAATACCTATAATCATAGTTTATTATATTAATCAACTCTATTATTGCAAGCATTTCTCTTGCAAAGATGCAGAAAAGTATATTAGTCTTTAGTCTATATATGTTGTGCCAAAATTAAATATCATACCATTGGATAGAAAGAAGGCTGTATCCCTCAAAAAGCCGTGGTTGATTTCGAAAGCAAAGGAAATCACCACTCCCGCTCTCGGGCTCGCTCTCCTTGAAATGCAAGCATTCCAAGGAACCATGCCCGCTCGCCCTGCGAGAGGGCTTTTTAAGGAACACA
>SOIB01000140.1 GCA_004377355.1 Candidatus Stahliibacteriota bacterium
GTCAGGAGTCTCTTCCATCAGTTGGCTGACTTTGAAGAAATAGTCATTGATTAAAATAGCCACAGAGGCACAGAGAACACAGAGATAAAAATCACGGAGAAATGAATAAAAAATATTTCTAAAAATATTAAGATAAGAATTAATAAAATTAAAAAATTACTCTGTGCTCTCTGTGCCTCAGTGGCAAAAAGGAGGGGAGAATGGCTGTTGTTAAAAGAGAAGAAATTTCAGTATCAACAAGTTCAAGGAATGAGTTCGTAGATATTACTGATAAAGTTACGAGTGTGGTAAGAGAGAGTGGGGTAAAGGATGGTTATGTATTGTTATATGTTCCCCATACAACAGCCGCAGTAACTATTAATGAGAATTATGATCCTTCAGTGAAGAGGGATATACTTGATAAGCTGTCCGAACTTGTTCCACCTAATGCAGGGTATGCTCACACTGAGGGAAATGCAGATAGTCATATAAAATCCAGTATTATTGGAGTAACTAAATTTATCCCGGTTATGGATGGAAGAATTCAACTGGGAAGATGGCAGGGAATATTCTTTTGTGAATTTGATGGTCCTCGCTCGAGGAGATTACTGGTAGGGGTTATTGAGTAATACGGTCAATAAGGAATAGATAGACAATAAATCCTACAAATATTAATAGTGATAATGGATTGGACTGGATGATTGTCTTGGGTTCAAATTTAGCATAAATCATACCAGCAATTACGATACCTGCTATAGATTCACCAGCAATCAATCCAGAACTGACCAAAACTCCTTTATCTGCTTTTTTAATAGTTTTTCTTATTATTCCCCCGATAAGTATCGGTACAGAGAGACTCAAAGGTAGATATATACCGACTGCGACAGGCATCACATAGGTCCTGAAAGAGGATTTTCTCACTTTTAAAGATTCATCAATTATAATCAATATTATAGCAAGAACACCACCAATAACTACCATATTCCAGGGAAGTTCTTCACCTTTTGTAAATAATCCTTTTACTATAGATGCAAATAGTGATGCTTGTGGAGCCTGCAGTGCTCCAGGTTCACCTGTACCTATACCATAGGCATTATGAAGGAGTGTCAGGATTGGAGCAATAATAAAACTTGCTGCAACAACTCCAAAAATCTGTACGATTTGCTGTTTTCTTGGAGTTGCACCAACAATGTGGCCTGTTTTTAAATCTTGAGAAACATCCCCTGCTGTACATACTGCACATCCAACAACCCCTGCAATTGCTAGTGCTGCAATGATTCCCTTTATTCCTGTTATACCAATAAGTAGTAATATAGCTGAAGTAAAGAGGATGGTGGAAATAATCATACCTGATACAGGATTATTTGAACTGCCGACCAATCCAACAATATATGAAGAGACAGCAACAAAGAAGAATGAAGCTATAACCATTAAAATAGCTGAAAGTAAACTTAACCCTGGATTTTTTGTTACATACCAGTAGAGTGAAAAAATTGCTATCACAATCCCTGAAATTAATGAAAATATTACTCTTTTGGATAAATCTTCAGTTGACTGAGACCTTCCAAACAACTCTTTTAAACCCTTCTTGATTCCCTTTCTAATACTAACTATTGACCAGAGTCCTCCGATTATCATTGCACCCACTCCAATGAATCTTATATTAAGACTCCAGATATCCCAGGCAGCATCTAAGAGATTTCCGGATACTGGGTAAAAGAATGAATAGATAGGAATGCCTATAATCCATCCGAGTGCTCCACCAATGAATACAAGGACTGATACATTAAATCCAACGATATAACCCACCCCAAGTAGTGCAACTGAACTATCATATCCAAAGTAAAAGAGGCTTTTACCAATTATTATTGCTTTTTCTACTGTTTCTTTTATTACAGTGAATGCGGTTACGAAGTACTTAAATACAAAGCCAAGGCTTAATGCAATGAAGATGTGCTTGGCACGTCCGCTTTGTTGCTCATCACCTGTTTTTAAAACTTCTGCACACGCTATCCCTTCTGGATATATTAGTTCTTTTTCTTCTATAATCAGAGCTTTCCTTAGAGGTATCATAAAGAGAACTCCCAGAAGTCCCCCAAGTAGTGCTATGAGTGATGTTATCCAGAAGTCAAACTCAAACCATACTCCAGCAATGACGAGGGCTGGTATGGTAAAGATTATTCCTGCAGCGAGAGATTCTCCTGCTGAGGCTGAAGTCTGTATAATATTGTTTTCTAGGATTGTCCCTTTTCTAAAGAAACCCCTGAGTATACCCATTGAGATTACCGCAGCGGGTATAGAAGCGGAAACAGTCATACCGGCAAACAAACCAAGGTATATATTGGCTGCCGCCATTATGATTGATAAAATTACCCCGAGAATTACTGCCCGTAAAGTGAGTTCCCTCACTATACTTCTAAGCCTTCCTCCTCAAATAAATATCTCTTTATTTTTGATGTTGTTGTTTTAGGGAATTCTTCATCCCTTAATTTAACTCTTCTTATCCTTTTGTAATCAGTGAGTTCCTTGTTGAATTTCTTTATCTCCTCTGTAAGGATTTTATGTGGTTCTGGTTTCTCAATATTGTGTACATTCCCAAAATGGTCAATATTCTCATAATTCGGATAGATATGGGCAATTAGTTCTCTAAGTCCAGTATTTGGATTGGTCTGCTGAACAACTACTATCTCTTCAATTAGTGGAGAAGTGGATAGGTAGGACTCAATCTCTTCGGGATATATATTTTTGCCACCTTTAGTGACTATAACTGATTTCTTTCTACCAGTTATATATAAATAGGAGTCATCATCCATATATCCCATATCACCGGTTTTAAACCACTCTCCATCAAATACCTCACGAGTTGCTTTTGGATTGTTCCAGAATTCTTTGAACACAGTAGAACCGCGAACAGTGATTTCACCAATGCCCTCCACATCAGGTTCAATTATCCTGACTTCCATCCCTGGCAAAGATAATCCTACAGATTTATTTCTGGGATCTTCTGGAGGACAGACTGAGATAACAGGGGAGGTTTCTGTGAGCCCATAGCCCTGGAGAATCGGGAATCCCCATTTTTCTAAAGATTTCGCTACCCAATTTGGAAGCGCAGCCCCACCTGAAACAAGATATCTTAGGTTTTCCATACCAAGGGCTTCTCGGATAGAGGAGTAGAATTTACCACCACTACCTTTTTTGACAAAGTTAAATAATGAAGATAGCCCCTTCATCAAACCAAAAGCTGTCTTTTTTACTCCAGTGAGTTTTTTCAATTCTTTTTCTATTCCCACTACGAATTTCTCTAGAACCAGAGGTACAACTGGAAAAATAATTGGTTTGCTCTTCTGACAATCCTCTTTTATCTCATTAGATTTATAAGAGCGAGCTAATACAATTGTTCCACCTATAGAGATAGGTGCAAGGAGACTTATGGTCTTAGAGAATACATGATGAAATGGTAAGAGTGCATAGAAGGGTTCATCATGGTAGAATTCCATTGTCTGGTATATCATCTCTACATTAGACATTAAGTTTTTGTGGGTGAGGACTACACCTTTTGGTGCCCCTGTTGTGCCAGAAGTATATAAAATTACAGCCGTATCATCCAGGGAGAGCTCTGCTCTTTCCAGTGTTTCG
>SOIB01000049.1 GCA_004377355.1 Candidatus Stahliibacteriota bacterium
TGATTTATTAAAGTGACGGTTCGGAGAATTTATTGATTAAAAATTTTCCTTTCATCAAAAAAGAAGGATTTTTAAAAGTTTTATGGAATATAATTATGAAGAGGTTTTGTTCCAATAATTAATCTTATGAGTGAGTAATGATAAAAAAGAGGGAAATGTTAGAGAAACTAAATTATTAAGCATATTTTTGGTTTCCAAATTAAGGGAGGTGTAATTAGACTATGAAATTTAAAAAAAATTTAGTAATTTTATCTCTTATATTGATAAATGTTTTAGTATTAAGTTTAATTTGTTTAGCTTTAACTACAATTTCTATATCAGCAGAGGAGAAGGTCTATTATGTCGCTAAAAATGGCAGCGATAAGAATCCTGGAACTTTAGATTTACCTTGGTTAAGCATTCAACACGCTGCTGAGACAATGGTAGCAGGTGACACGGTTTTAATTAAAAAAGGCACCTACAATGAGCATGTGTATACTATGCACAGTGGGGACTCTAATAAAGGTTATATAGTATTTTCTGCTTATCCAGGTGAAACACCCATAATTGACGGAACTGGTGTAACTGAATCACAGAACGGTTTTATTGTAGACAAATCCTATATTAAACTTATCGGTCTTAAGATTTGTAATTGGGAGGAAAATGCCATATGGATAGAGAATGCAGGATATATTGAGATTTCTGATTGTGAAGTCCACGATGTCTGCTATGGTATTGGAGTTGCAGATGGAACACATCATTTTGAACTTAATAGAGTAGAGATGCACCACTTTGACTATTATGGATTTGACGCTTCACCTTCTGGTGGTGCTGATTGCCACCATGGTACTCTTAATGACTGCATTGCTCATAGTTGGCGGGACCCTGCGCTTGGACACGAGTGTGATGGCTTTGCTCTCAGTCATGAAGGGGCGCAGCACGATTTTGTATTGAACCGCTGTAAAGCCTATAATGTCGGTGATGGATTTGTTATCGGTGGAAATAACGTCACAGTCAATCGGTGTTCTGCTCACGATGCTGAAGTCGGGTTTAAGATGTGGGGGGATGATATAACTATTGTTAATTGTCTTGGTTATCATAATGATAGTTCCAATGTAGAGTTGGATTGGGACGGAGAACCTGGCACTACCATCCTTCAAAATTGCACTTTTATGGATGCCCAGACTTACAATATTTGGGTGGAGAATGCAGCTGATTTCCTTTGTATGTATAACTGCATCCTGGCCGGCGGTGATAACATTGGTTTGGCCTTTGAACAGAGGGATGTAAGTAACTATAAGGGTGATTATAATCTCTTCCATAATGATGATGTTGATCGAGTAATTGTTGTCGGCTATACTGACGAGTTTTCACTTAATCAGATTGAAGGTTGGAAATCATATAGTGGTCAAGATGCACGTTCGCTTGTTGCCTATTCGATTAATAAAATCTTTGTTGATCCGACTAATTATGATTTTCATCTATTAGAAACCAGCCTTGCTGTAGATAATGGGAAAAGTGCTGGTGCACCTTCTGAAGATTATAATGGTAATCCACGACCACAAGGCGATGGATACGATATTGGAGCTTATGAAAGGTGAGTTTATTCTACTTCAAAACTGAATAAATTAACTCCATGGATATTATTAGGAAAATAAAAGGCTGACCTGATAACATTACCAAAGAGATTAACTATACATCCTCATTGTAAAAGAACAGAGTAAAATTAGAAAGGAGATGATGATTGAAAATTATGAAAACATTAAGAATGATAATGGCATTTTGTATGGTAATTCTTATCAGTATAACAATTGCCCATGCCCAAACACAGCCCTTGTCAAAATATGACAAATGGTTAACACCTAGTTATTTCAGGGGATTTAATGCCACTATATGGAGCAATGTAATTGATGATGTCTTGACCCAGGAGGATTTCAACGATTTAAAGGCTACCGGGGCTAACCTGGCCATACTTCAAACCCAGGGACTGGTTAAAGATACCTTTCCTTATGGATCGAATGATCCTTTTTATATTGAAGGCTTAGATGCTCTGGTCAACTATTGTCGTAATGCTGGACTCTATTATGTCATTTCAGTAAGATCTGGACCGGGAAGAAGAGATGTTTGGGAAGAGGGTGAAGGACTGGTAAAACCATCGACTATCTGGACAAATAAAAAAGAACAGAAGTTATATGCCAATATGTTAAAAGAGATTGTCCAGAAATATCTGGGGGATAAGCTGTTTGTCGGTTTAGATATGATCCAGGAACCCAATCCTTACGGTGATGATGCCTACGGTCTTCCCCTAGATGTCTTAGATCGCAGGTTGACTGCTGATGGTATTGATGTAAATCATATATACAGTATATTTATTGATTCCATCAGGACTGTTGACCCTGATTTACCCCTTATTGTCCAATCAGTGCATTGGTCTGATCCTGAGTATTTTTCTCTAATTGAACTACAGGATGATGATAAGATTATTTATAATACCCATTGCTATAATCCCCATGAATACAGTCATGCTGACAAGCCAAAGCGTTCAAAGTATCCTGGTACATTTTGGGTCAACACATTAGATCGTGAGGAATTTTGGGATAAAGACTTCATCAGGAATACAATATTAGCACCAGTCAGGGCATTTCAAGTAAAACATAATGTTCCTATTCTGCTGGGAGAATTCGGTTTACAATATGCCCAAGGTGGGGGGAAGCAGTATTTAACTGATATGGTTGAAATTGCCTATGAGTTTGGCTGGCATTTTACCTTCTGGTCCTTTAGAGCTGATCCCGTATTTAATTATGAGTTAATGGGTAAAAATTATTGGAATACGGTATGTGACCTTATGACTTATAGTCCTTAATCCATATAGAGAGGGAGTCTATCCAGCTTGCCCTGTTCGAGGAGCGTGGTTGGAGTTGGGTTTACTACGCTTGGTACGACGCCGTGTGGAAGAGCGCGGGTTCGAACTCCAAACTCCAGCGCGGGACGGACCCGGGTAACACCGACTACGCCCCGGATAATCCACTCTTTACGCCCATCGTTGACGCCTGGCAGTAATTGTAACGATGATATTAAGGTTTTCACTGAGATCATCTTAGACTCAAGCGGTGAGAATGAATTCATCGGCAACATTTCGGCTACAAAAGAGAGGTAAAGATGAAAGGTAAAAGATTTTGTCAAAATACTCAATCTTATAAGTGAGTGATGATAAAAAAGAGGAAAAATTTCATGGAGACTAAACTATTAAGCATATTTTTGGTTTCCAAATTAAGGGAGGTGTAATTAGACAATGAAATTTAAAAAAAATTTAGTAATTTTATCTCTTATATTGATAAATGTTTTAGTATTAAGTTTAATTTGTTTAGCTTTAACTACAGTTCCTATATCAGCAGAGGAGAAGGTCTATTATGTCGCTAAAAATGGCAGCGATAAGAATCCTGGAACTTTAGATTTACCTTGGTTAACCATTCAACACGCTGCTGAAACAATAGTAGCAGGTGACACGGTTTTAATTAAAGCAGGGACTTACAAAGAAAGAGTTATCCCTCAGAATTCAGGGAGTGCTGATAATTATATTGTATATGCTGCATATCCTGGTGATATGA
>SOIB01000194.1 GCA_004377355.1 Candidatus Stahliibacteriota bacterium
ACCCAGAACTCCGAACCCATAACTCAGTACTCCGAACTCAGAACCCAGCACTTACCCCTTTAATCCATGCTTCAATAATCTAACTTCTACTAATCCTTAATCCCAAATTAAACTCCGAACCCAAATTCCAATCTATAACGGTTGACAATTCTCATCACCTGTTTATAATATAAAAAGTTGGGCGATTAGCTCAGGGGATAGAGCGTTTGCTTGACATGCAAAAGGTCAGTGGTTCAATTCCACTATCGCCCATTATTATATTAAATAAATGGAAATGATGTTAAATGAAAATACAAATAAAAATTTATATAAACGGAAAACGTTCAATTTTAGAGGTAAAGGAAGGGACAGTCCTTAAGGAAATATTAACAAATCTGGATTCATCACTTCTTGATAAATATGCAGGAGCGTGGAGTGAGGATAGGTTCGTTGATTTCTATGAAACTATAAATAAAGAAGGTGAATATTATCTCATTCAATTTGATGACCCCCGTGCTCTACCAGCTATGTGGCATACTACATCCCATATAATGGCTCAGGCGGTAAAACGCCTCTACAATGTAAATCTAGCAATAGGTCCATCAATTGAAGAAGGATTCTATTATGATATGGAAAAGGATGAACCATTCACAGATGAGGATTTAAGTGCAATTTCAAGGGAGATGGAAAGGATAATAGAAAGTAATTATGAAATTGAACACTCTATGATTCCAAAGGAAGAAGCAAAGAATCTCTTCAGTGATAATAAATTCAAATTGGAATTGGTGAATGAGATTGAGGATGATTCTGTTTCAATATATAAACAGGATGAATTTTTCGACCTCTGTAGAGGTCCACACCTGTTGTCCACCGGGAAGGTAAAAGCTTTCAAATTGTTATCTGTTTCCGGGTCATATTGGCGTGGAGATGAAATACGGGAATCTCTTCAGCGCATTTATGGTATATCATATCCAGATAATAAAACTCTTGATGAATATCTTTATCGCTATGAAGAAGCAAAGAAAAGGGATCATAGAAAATTAGGAAAGAGTTTAGACCTTTTTAAAATTTATGAGGATACAGGTCCAGGACTTGTACTATGGCATCCTAAGGGAACTATAATTCGTGAGATAATTTCAAATTACTGGAGGGAAGAACATATAAAACGAGGCTATCAGTTAGTTACAACACCACATATTGCAAAAGCCGATCTCTGGAAAAAAACTGGACATTTTGAATATTACCGTGAAAAAATGTACATCTTTGAAATTGATGGTGTAGAATATGTGGTTAAGCCTATGAATTGTCCCAATCATATATTAATTTATAAAAATAAGATCAGGAGTTACCGTGACCTTCCAATCCGCCTCGCAGAACTTGGGACTGTATATAGAAATGAACGCTCTGGTGTCTTACACGGAATGTTAAGAGTCCGTGGTTTCACTATAGATGATGGTCATATATTCTGTAGAGAGGACCAGGTATCCTCCGAAATAGGAGATTCAGTAGACTTTGCATTTGATATTATAAAAACCTTTGGCTATGAAAACTTTGTAGTTCAACTCTCGGTAAGAGATCCTGAACATAAAGAGCAATATGCGGGAAGTGATAAAGAATGGGAAAATGCAGAAGCTTCGTTAATAAAGGCCTTATATGAACGTGGAATTGAGTATATAAAGGAAGAAGGAGAAGCCGTGTTCTATGGTCCAAAGATAGATATATCAATGAAAGACATATTGGGTAGAAAATGGCAGGGTCCAACGATTCAATTTGACTTCAATCTTCCGAGAAGGCTTGGACTAACATATATTGGGGAAGATGGAAAAGAACACATGATATATATGATTCATCGCGCTCTCCTTGGATCAATGGAAAGGTTTGTTGGAGGATTAATTGAGCATTACAATGGTAACTTCCCTGCCTGGCTTGCACCAATTCATATAAGGATATTAACTGTGACCGACGAAGGTAACGAATTTGCAGAAGAAATACATAAGAAACTAAGCGAAGAAGGCTTACGTACTGAACTTGATCTTAGAAACGAACAATTATCAAAGAAAATTAGAGATGCGGAAACAGAGAAGATTCCCTATATGTTTATTATAGGGAGAAGAGAAGTGAAATCAGGAACGCTGTCAGTAAGACATCACCAGGAAGGAGATATTGGAAGCTTTAAATTAGAAGAAATTACTTCTCGTCTCAAAGAAGAGATAAAACAAAGGAGGTAACTTATATCAAAAAAAGTAGAACGTAGGATTAACGAGCAGATAAAAGCTAATAAAGTACTACTAATCAATAACAAAGGTAATAACAAGGGGGTAATTACAAAGGAAAATGCACTTATAGAGGCAAGAAAAAATGGACTTGATCTTGTTCTTATTGCACCGGATGAGAACCCTCCAGTCTGCAAGTTAATGGATTATGGAAAATATTTGTACCATGAAAAAAAGAAAAATAAGAAAGAAAGAAAAAAACAGAAACAGACACTAAAAGAAATGAAATTCTATCCAAAAATAGAAGCTCATGATTATAAAACAAAACTCAGGCATATAAGAAGATTCTTGAAAGAAAATAATCCTGTACGTATACAGATATGGATGCGTGGGAGAGAAAAGTTGCACCCAGAATTAACCGTAGCTTTAATCCAGAGAATTATTATGGATACCAAAGATATAGCAAAAATCCAGGGAGACCCAGAAACTTCAGTACACCGATATCAGTTTCAACTGATGCCTGTGGGAGGTATTGATGCCGAAGCTTAAAACCAAAGGAGCGGTTAAGAAACGCTTTACACGAACGAAAAAAGGTGATATAAGGTTTAAAAGAGCTGGGGATAATCATCTCCAGGTAAAGCATTCAAACAAGAACAAAAATAGAAGAAAAAAAGACAAAATGGTCTCAAAGGCAGATAAGAAAAAACTTAGAAGACTTATGCATTAAGGAGGAGAAGTGGCAAGACATAGGAATGTAGTCCAGAGAAGAAAAAGACACAAAAAGATATTGAAGATGGCTAAGGGCTTCTTTGGTAAGAGAAAGAACTCTTATCGTATTGCAAAACAGGCTGTAATGAAAGCACTTGCTTATGCTTACCGGGATAGACGAAGAAGAAAGAGGGATTTTAGACAACTATGGATTACAAGGATAAGCGCAGCCTCAAAACAAAATGGAATATCTTACAGCAATTTTATTCACGGACTAAAGAAAGCCAAAATTTCATTGAATAGAAAGATACTGGCTGATATAGCTATAAGAGAACCAGAAGTATTCTCAAAAATTACAAATATAGCTAAAGAGAGTTTGAATGAAACTAAATGAGTTAGAGAAGAATGCAAAGAAGGAAATAGAACAATCTGTATGCGTTGACGAGTTAGAAAAAGTCCGAATAAGATATCTTGGAAGAAAATGTGAATTAACCAGAATTTTACATTCCATTGGAGATTTACCAATGGAGGAAAGGCCAAAATTTGGTAGGGTTGTTAACAAGTTAAAGAATGAACTTGAAGGCTTAATTGAGAAAAAGAAAAGGGCTCTTGAAAAATCAAAAACTCTCCCGTGGGCAGACCTGAGTCTTCCTGGAAGAAGACCTTTTATCGGAAACCTACACCCACTAACTATTCTCTACCAGGAAATTATAAATGTATTCATTGAAATGGGTTTCTCAATAGTATTTGGACCTGAGATTGAAACAGAATATTACAACTTCACTGCTTTAAATACACCCCCTGACCATCCTGCTCGGGACATGCAAGACACCTTCTACCTTAAAGATGGAAGACTACTCAGAACTCAGACCTCCCCTGTTCAGATTAGGACACTTGAGAAGCATGCACCACCCTTAAGAATTATATCTCCGGGAAGATGTTACCGTGTAGACACATTTGATCCCCTACATTCTCCTGCATTCATGCAAATAGAGGGACTATGGGTTGACAGGGATGTTTCTATGGCTGACCTCTTTGGGACACTCAAAATATTCACCAGAAAGATCTTTGGGGAAGAGACAATAATAGAATTCCTCCCCTCCTATTTTCCATTCACAGAGCCATCTGCAGACCTATGGATCCAATGTCCGTTCTGTAGAGGAATAGGATGTACTGTCTGTAAGAAAAAAGGTAGGATAGAAACACTCGGTTGTGGTATGGTTCACCCCAATATCCTCAAGAACATGGGGTATCCAGAATTCACCGGATTTGCGTTTGGAATAGGCTTGGAAAGGATAGCTATGATAAAATATAATATAAACGATATGAGATTGTTTTATCAGAACGATCTAAAATTTTTAAGACAGTTCAATGAGAGTAAATTATAATTGGTTAACTGAATGGGTGGATATTGATTTAGAACCGTATGATCTCGCGGATATGCTTGATCATCTTGGAATAGAAGTTGAGGAGCTTGATATAACCGCAAACGATGCGATCTTCACCCTTGAAATCACACCGAACAGGCCCGACCTAATTAGTGTCCAGGGGTTAGCAAGAGAGATTGCAGCAAAGACGGATAAAAAATTAAAGAAAGTAATAGATTACCAAATTCCGGAAGAGCATGCGCAAAACAAAGAATTTGCTCTAGCCGTCACGACTGAATCTAAAGAAGATTGTGCAAGATATATAGCTTCAATAATACACGAAATTGAAATTCGTCCTTCACCCCCAATAATTTCCGAGAGACTGGAAAAATGTGGTATTCGTTCCATAAACAACATAATAGATATAACCAATTATGTTCTTTTAGAAGTCGGACACCCACTTCATGCCTTTGACTATAATAAAATTGGTAAAGAGATTATAGTCCGCCGTGCAAAAAACGGCGAAACTATTAAGACCTTAGAAGGAGAAGAAAAAGAATTAACCAACCTTGACATTGTCATAGCGGACAACAAAAAACCCATTGCAATTGCTGGAGTAATAGGAGGAGAAGAATCAGGAGTGAGTGAAACATCAAGGACTATAGTTCTTGAATCAGCGTATTTCAATCCCACATTAGTAAGATATACCTCAAAAAGATTAAAATTATCTACTGAATCTTCATATCGTTTTGAAAGAAAAGCAGATATCGGTATGCTTAAAAATGCCTCAGCATATGCAATATATCTACTAAAGGAATATGCAAATGGAAAATTAGTAGGTAAAGTCATTGATACAAATCCAAGCCCATACATTCATAAAGAAGTTTCATTCTCCTATGAAAAAGTTAATAGGTTATTAGGAAAGGATGTGAAAAAAGAGGAAGTTGATCGAATATTTAATAAATTGAGCTTACAGAAAAGAGGAAATGATAACCATCCCAAGATATTAATTCCTTCGTTCAGGCGGGATATTGAGATTATGGAAGACTTAGCAGAAGAAATCGGAAGATTTATCGGGTATGATAATATAGAAGCAACATTCGGATACAGAAGTGAAAATCCTATTTCTTTAGAAGGAAAGGAGATACTGGCAGTTAAAAAAATTATGCCATCTCTTGGTTTCTATGAAGCAATGAATATACCTTTTATTGAGTGCTCATGGGCAGAGATTCAGGACAAAAACCCGATAGAACTTAAAAATCCATTGTGGAGTGATAAAAGCATCTTACGAACAACACTTCTACCCAGCCTAATTTCCAGCATAAAAAGGAATTTAAACAGCGGTGAAGAAAGGGTAGCTATTTTTGAAGTAGGGAGGATATTCACATTGGACGATGGAGAAGAAGAAATGATCGCTGCTACACTGGCGGGTGAAATACCTCCAAATTGGTATGAGGAGAAACATCCCATTGATTTCTATGATTTAAAGGGTATTGTGGTAACTCTTCTTGAAAAACTTAATATCCAGGAGTATAAATTTTCGGGATGTAAAGATAGTTTATTCAAAGAGGAAAGAGCTTTATCACTTTTAATTAATACCGAAACTATCGGTTGTTTTGGTCTCCTTTCGCAGGATGTATGTAAGGTCGATATTTACGGGGTTGAATTCAATCTCCAAAAGTTACTATCTGGTTCGACAAAAAGGATTAAGTTTGGTGGAACTTATAGATACCCACCTGTGAAAAGAGATCTCTCAATTGTGATAGACGAAGGAAAACCTTACGAAGATTTTAAAAACGCTATAAAAGATGCAGTCGTTAATGATGTCCAGATTGAGTTGATAGATATATATAAAAATTCATCTGTTGGTAAAAATAAGAAATCACTCACCTTTAGACTAGAACTGTATCACCCCGAAAAAACCTTAACCGATGAGGAAATAGAAGAGGATATGGAAAATGTAATAAAAAAACTTTCAAAATTAGGAGCTCATCTTAGAAAATGAAGGAAATGGAAATTAATCGTATAAGAATGATAATAAAGAAGAGCATCCAAAGAATAAAAGAACTTCAGAATGAATATAATAGACTCCTCTTAGAACTGGAACAAGAAAGAAGTAAGAGAGAAAAAGCAATAGAAGAAATAAACAAATTGGAAAATGAAATAAAAGAGAGGATTTGAGTGGGAAAAGAAGTAGAAGTAAATATCTTAGGTAATAAATATTCATTCCTTACAGATAGGGACATTAATGAAGCAATAAGAATTGCTATGTTTGTGGATGAAGAGGCAGCAAAAATAAAAGAAGATGACCCTTACTCTTCTGAAAATACTATCGCAATATTGACTGCCTTAAACATAGCAGATAAACTCTTCGCTGTTGTTTCTGATTTAAAAGAATTGGAACGTTATGTAGAATAAGTTTTCAGATTTTCCCACTACCTCTCTCTACATGGAAAGAGAGGTAAATCATGAGTACGATAGTAACAATACTAGTTTCTATTATAATTGCATTAATCTTTTTTATAATCGGATACTTTACTCAAAAGATAACAAGAAATAGAAAGATACTTACAGCAGATCATAAAGCTGAAAAGATTTTACAAAGTGCTAAAGAAAAGAGTAGAGAACTAGAGCAACAAACAAAGGGAAAAATTGAACAACTCCGAGCGGAACAGAAAAGAGAACATATTGAGGAAACCAAGGCTCAAAAAAGACACCTCGAATTGTGGCAAAGGGAGCTGGAAAGGAAAGATGAAGAACAGAAGAAAAGTAAAGATTTTCTATCTCAGAAGGAGAAAAATTTAATGGTTCGTGAGAAGGAAGTACAGCAGCAAAAAGAAGAGGTAGGGATCAAAAGAAATCGATTAACTCAATTAATAGAAGAAAGTAACCAAAAATTGGAAGATATATCACGTTTAACCAGAGATGAAGCAAAACAAATGATACTTGAGAAATCAAAAGAAGAAGTCGAAAACAAAGCGATACAGATTGAAAACGAGATTATAAGCGAAGCCAAGAAAAAGGCTAACCGAAAAGCAAAAGAGATAATAACCAGTGCTATACAGAGGTGTGCAACAGACTATGTATCAGAATCCACTATATCAGTAGTCTCTCTGCCATCTGAAAATATGAAGGGACGTATAATTGGACGTGAAGGTAGAAATATCAGAGCATTTGAGACCACAACTGGCATTGATGTAATAATAGATGACACTCCCGAAGCAATAACACTATCAGGATTTGATCCAATAAAAAGAGAGATTGCCAAAATCTCCATGGAAAATTTAATTAAGGATGGTCGAATACATCCTGCTCGCGTTGAAGAGATAGTAGAAAAAACCAAAAAGGAATTCGATGAGAAGGTATTGGAGCTGGGCGAAAATACAATGTTTGAACTTGGAATTTCCAAGATGCACGATGAACTTGTCAAAATGGTTGCAAGATTACACTTTAGAACAAGCTATGGTCAGAATGTTCTTCAGCATTCAAAAGAAGTAACATATCTAATGAGTTTAATGGCGGGGGAACTCAAATTAAATATTGATATCGCTAAGAGAGCGGGAATACTACACGATATTGGTAAGGGTATGAGTCAGGAATATTCAGGTAGTCATGCAGAAATCGGTGCAACAGCTGCAAGAAAATATGGAGAAGACTCAATAATTGTTAATGCAATAGCTGCACATCATGAAGAAGTTGAACCATTATCTTCCTATGCTGTACTCCTGGAGGCTGCCGATGCGATATCAGGATCTAGACCAGGTGCACGAAGAGAGACTCTGGAAGCCTATATAAGAAGAGTTGAAGAACTGGAGAATATTGCCTCTTCCTTTGAAGGTGTAAAAAAGGTTTACTCAATGCAAGCTGGGCGAGAGGTTAGAATCATTGTAGAACCTGAATCAATATCTGATAATGGAACACGAAAATTAGCCACTAAGATTGCTCAGAATATTGAGAAGAATTTGAAATATCCAGGAGAGATAAAAGTAATCGTAATAAGAGAAACAAGGGCAGTATCTAACGCAAAATAAAATTTAATAGATAGGAAAGGAAATCTTCCAGGAAATAGGAGGAGAGAAAAAAGACCTTGAAGTTGCTATTTATTGGAGATGTTGTAGGCAAGCCAGGAATGAGACTGCTTTCTCTGCTAATTCCACAATTCAAAAAAAATAATAAATATGATCTCGTCTGTATAAATGGAGAAAACTCAGCTGGGGGATTCGGCATAACAAAGAATGGTGTATTAAAACTAAAAAAGTACGGCTGTGATGTGATTACTACCGGCAATCACATAATAGATAGAAAAGAAGAACTTCCGGAAGTATTTAAACTACCAGACGTTATCCGTCCTTTAAATTACGAATCATCATTCCCTGGAAGGGGATGGACATTAGTTGAGAAAAACAGCGCAAGATGTGTAATTGTTAACCTTCAGGGCACGGTGTTTATGCCAGAAGAGCCAAAAACAAACTCTCCATTTATAGTAATCAAAGAAAATATAAAGATAATCCGAAAAATGGCACCTATAATCATCCTAGATTTCCATGCAGAAGCTACAGCTGAGAAGATTGCCATGAGGTACTTCTTAGATGGTAAGATTTCTGCACTGATTGGAACCCATACGCACGTTCAGACAAAAGACGAGACAATAACAGCAAAAGGCACTGCATATATTACAGATGTAGGTATGACTGGATCTTTTGATTCTGTAATAGGAATGCAAAAAGGACCAATTATTGAAAGATTCCTTGGAAATAATGATGAACGATTCAAACTCGCAAAGAAAGATGTTAGAATGGATGCAGTAGAGATTGAAATTGATAACAAAAATGGCAAAGCTTATTCGATAAGGAGTATTCAAATTGCAGAAAATACTTAAAGGTAAAGTTGTAGCAGATAAAATAATTGATAAAATAAGGAGACTCTCTCCTAAACGTAGCCTTGGTGTAATAAAGGTAGGTTCTGACCCAGGCAGTTCATCTTACCTAAAAGGAATTAGAAAAACAGCAGAGAGAGCCGACGTAGAAATAAAAGTATCTGAGTTAGCAGAGAATTCCATGAAAGAGGAGATTATAGAATCAGTTAAAGAAATGAGAGAATCCAATGAGATAAATGGAATCCTTTTAATGGAACCATTCCCCAAGGAAATTTCAATAGATGAATTAATTGAAATTGCAGGACCAGAATTTGACGTAGAAGGAATCCATCCATATAACATGGGTAAGCTACTGCTCGGTGAACCACAAATAATACCCTCTACTCCAGGAGCGGTTCTTGAGTTAATGGACTTTTATGGAATAGACACAGAAGGAGCACACACTGTAATTCTCGGAAGAAGTAAAGTTGTTGGCAAGCCCCTTGCCAATCTTCTTCTTAGAAAAAACCCGTTAGGTAATGCTACAGTAACGGTATGTCATTCAAAGACAGAGAATCTTGAAAGTTTAACTGAAACTGCCGATATACTAATTGCAGCTATTGGAAAGGCAGAATTTGTAACGGAAGAATTTGTTCGTGAAGGAGTAATTGTAATAGATGTTGGAATCAATATGAAAGATAACCATTTAGTAGGTGATGTTGACTTTGAATCAGTTAAAGAGAAAGCTCATGCAATAACTCCTGTACCAGGTGGAGTCGGTAGTATTACCACTGCCGTCCTTCTTTCTAATTTATACAAATTATGAAATCCGAGACGTGCCTCGAAGCGGTAAGTCACCCGACTAAAGCAGATAAATATAAGATGTCTAAAATGATAAATAAAATTTACCTCTGTGTTTTCCCTCTGTGTTCTTTGTCTACCCCGTAAGGAGGAACCGACTGTATCGGAGTGTTATCTGTGACAAAAAATGGTGGTAGGGGAGCTATGATAATTTATTCAGTATCCGAAATAACACAAAAGATAAAGAAAGAGATCGATTCTATTGGCTGGGTCTGGATAAGAGGAGAGGTGAGCAACCTTAACTATCATTCTTCAGGTCATATATATTTTTCCCTAAAAGATGAAGAATCTGTACTAAAAGCAGTTATATTTAGCTCGCAAGCTCAACATTTAGAATATAAACTGGAAGATGGTCGTGTGTTTCAAATATACGGAAAGATAGATATATGGCAGAGAGGTAGTCAGTATCAAATTATAGCAGAAAAAGTTATACCGGGTGAAATAGGTAAATTTTATCTTCGTTTTCAAGAGATTAAGGAACGATTAGAGAAAAAGGGGCTATTCGATAGAGAATATAAAAAAGTACTTCCAGAACTCCCCGAAAGAATAGGAATTATCACATCTAGCGCGGGAGCTGCAATCCACGATGTCTTAAAGATAATAAAAAAACGTTCTCCATATACCAGGATTATAATAAGACCTACCCTTGTTCAGGGTGATGAAGCAGCGCCTGATATTATCTCTGCAATAAGGGAATTTAATGAATATAAAGATGTAGATCTAGTGATTCTAACCCGTGGGGGTGGCTCTATTGAGGACCTCTGGGTATTCAATAAAGAAGAAGTTGCAAATGCCATTTTTGAATCAAAGATACCTATAATTTCAGCAATTGGTCATGAGAGTGACTTTTCTATATCAGATTTTGTTGCGGACAAAAGAGCTGCCACTCCAACAGAAGCAGCAGAAATTGCAGTTCCATCAAGAGACCAACTGATAGAATATATCTATCAAATTGATATAGGGCTAAAGAGAGTTATAAAAAATAAAATGCAATTATACATAACAAAATTAGAATCCCTTTCGAAGAGTTATGCTATTAGAAGACCCCTTTCATTAATTGAAATGAAACATCAAAACCTTGATTATCTTCAGGATTTATTGTTCCAGTATGGGGTGCGAAATATCCAATCACTAAGGGAAAAACTTAAAAGTCTTACACCAAAACCACCAGACCTATCAACTCAAAAACTTTCGCTTAAGAACTTGGAGAGTATTCTTAAAAAATCAATCGTTCAATTGATTAAAGATAAAAAGCATTATGTCAAAAATTTACAAAGTACAATACAGGCAACTTCTTATGAGAGAACCCTATCAAGGGGCTATTCAATTGTTAGAAAGGGTAAAGAGATAATCAGAGATTCACATAAACTTAAGAAGGGAGATTCATTACACATCCAATTTCACAAAGGAACAAGTACTGCAAAAGTGG
>SOIB01000186.1 GCA_004377355.1 Candidatus Stahliibacteriota bacterium
TATAAGGGGTCAGGCTGGAAAATAGAAATAAACAATTCAGATTCAGTCAGTGTGAGTATGTATCAAAAAAGAGAGCTATAGGGATTTTTCATTGTGACGAAGTGACTGTCTCAGTCTTTGGGCCATAATAATATGACAATGCATCCTGTGGACATGCTTTTATGCATCTACCACACCTTATGCAATCAAGTGAATCCGGATGCCTGAATATTTCAACATCCATGGGACATACATTCTGGCATATATAGCAATCTGTACATTTATTCTTATCAACCTTGATTTGGAAGAAGGTGAACTTATTGAACAACCCGAATAATGCACCAAGAGCACAACCAAAACGGCAAAATGGTCTCTTTATAAAAACAGAAGCAGTAACAACGAAGATCACTATTGAGTATTTTATGTAGAAGAAACCACCAGCAAACGCACGGAGGGCTGGTTCAAGGGCGAGTTGTGGTATTCCAGCCTCCAGCCCACCTGCAGGACAGAGTCTACAAAACCAGGGATCACCTGTAATAAAGGTGATAATGGTTGCAACCCCAAAGAGCATTATATATTTTGAATATGTATGCCTCGGAGATACCCTGAACTTATAGGTCTTAATTTTATTTAGAAGTTCCTGAAAAAACCCAAATGGGCAAACCCATCCACAGATAATTCTTCCAAAGGATACCCCAATGATACCGATAAAACCCAGAACATAGTATGGAATCGTTTTTGCACCAATAAAGTGCTGATAAATTCCCATAGGGCATGAAAACCTTGCAAGGGGGCAGGAATAACAGTTTAAACCTGGAAAGCATAAGTTCTTAAGGTTTCCCTGATATAATCCCTTGTGAAAGTAATTATTACCTGCGAAGAATGCGCCTACAAGGATGCTGAAACGAACGTACCTGTTATAAAGCCACCTAAACATCAAAAAATGCCGATGCAGGAGAGACAGAGTAAGGAGCCGATAATCCCCGTTTCAATGAACTGTTTGAGTAGTATTCCTCCCAGGAAGAATCCACAACTTATGAGGAGTCCTGTTAAAAAAGCTAAAGAACGCTTATTCATCTATATCCTATTACAATAATTTTAGGAAGCTAGCTCTTATCTTATCCTCATATCCTGGAGCATAACCAATAATTTTATCCTTAATTTCACCCTTTCTATCGATTATAAAGGTGGTGGGGATTGGCCTTACACCATACTTCTTGACTGTTGCCAAATCGCCAATTAGGACAGGATAGTTTATTCCTATTGTCTTGGAATATGGTGCCAGTTTCGCTTTCCCATCCAATCCAATACCCAAAATCATCAAGCCGTCATCTTTATATTCATTATAGAATTGGATGAAATGAGGTATTTCTTCTCGGCATGGACCGCAATAAGTTGCCCAGAAATCAATGATTACTACTTTGCCCCTGTAATTTGAGAGCGTGTGTTCATTTCCATCCAGATCCACCAACGTGAAATCTGGTGCTAAGTTTAAATTCTTTTCTTCTTCTGCCACGCTGGATCCATTATTTGATCCTCCACAACTGATAAGTAAAAGTGCAATAACGGCAAATAAAATATATCTCTTCAACATTCCTCCTCTGTTGCTATTATTCATTTTTATCATTTTATCTTGAGAATTCTTCTCAATTTTTCCTCATCGAAACCAATGATTTTATGGTTTCCTGCAAGGGTTACTGGAACTCCAGTCTGACCAGTTTTCCGCCTGAGCTCCTTTGCCGCAGATGGATATTTAGATATATTTATCTCCTTGAATTTCACCCTGTGTTTCTTGAGGAAGTCCTTTGTCTTCTTGCAATAAGGACAACTCGAATTCGTATATACTAATACTTTCATCTTTCCTCCAGATATTCTCTTACTCCGTAGGCTGCCAACGCTCCATCACCCACTGCTGTTGCAACCTGCCTGAGAGGTGTAGTTCTCACATCACCTGCTGCAAACACACCGTCTTTAGAGGTCTTGAGTTTTTCGTCTGTTTTAATGAATCCCTTGCTATCCATATCTACTACACCTTTTAGGAAATCCGTATTGGGAATAACTCCAGTATAAATGAACGCCCCTTTTACATCCAGAACCTTCTTTTCATTTGAATCTAAATTTTCGACTTCGACTCCAGTAAGCTTATCTTTACCAATAAATCTAACTACCTTATTAGATAAAAGTAATTCAATGTTTTCTTTTTCTTTAAGCCTATCCAGGAGGATTTTTTCTGCTGTTGGATGGTCAAGGAATTCGATTATCTTGATACTCTTTGCGAATTTTGAGAGATATAAGGATTCCTGGACACCCGAATTACCTGCTCCAACTACAACAATATCTTCCCCTTCAAAGAAGGGAGCATCACAGGTAGCACATAAGGAAATCCCTTTCCCAAGCAACTCTTCCTCTCCGGGAGCTCCCAGTTTTTTATTTTTTGTTCCAGTTGCAATAATAATCGTAGAAGCAGTAAATGTGTTATTTGAGGTTTTGATAAGCATTGGAGCAACATTTAGGTCTATCGAGGTTACTTCATTGTTTTCTATTATTGCTCCAAAACTCCTTGCGTGCTTCTCTAAGAGTTCGCCTAGTTCTTCTCCTGATATTCCATCAGGAAATCCGGGGTAATTCTCAATAAAATCTGTTGATGTGATATAACCTCCTGGAACCAATTTCTCAAATACTACTACGTCAATCTTTGATCTTCTAAGGTAAATAGCTGCAGTTAGACCTGCAGGTCCAGCACCTATGATTGCTGCAGCATGATGTGAACTTGTTACTTTACTCTTCGTTTTTAATGTGAACTGCATTTATTCAATTACCTCCATAATCTTGGCAAGGAATTCCTCTTCTGGCAATGCCCCTACAAAACTTACATTATCATTTACAACAATGTGAGGGACACTACTTACGTTATGTTTCATTGCAAGTTCCGGGAAACCATGGGAATCAACCATTGAAGCCTTTATATTATCATTCACTAAAGAAAAAAGGTGTGCAGTACGCACTGCTTTCGTGCAGTAAGGGCACATGGCAGTAATAAAGATCTTTATATCCATCGGTTTACTAATCTTTGAAAGTTCTTTGACTATATCAGGAGGTAGAGGTAGGTTATCTGAACCCATGTCAATAATGTCTTCTACAAGGCTTTGGAATTCATAACCAGCAGGTGCACCATAGAAATTCATAAAGCCTCTCCTCTCTGATTTTATCTTGGTCGAAGGACACAACTCTAGTCCTTCTGATTCGAGTTCTTCTTTATCTGAGCAATCCTTTACTGTAAGGGTAAGATATTCATTCAATTCTACAAGTTCCTCGAGCAAAGCTCTCGTATCACGTGAATATTCCGATTGGTTATTTTTATCAGTAAAGTGCAAAAGTTCCACTTTTCTTTTCAATTTCTTTTTGAACTCCTCTCTCAGGTACTCTTTATCTTCTTCTCTAAGAAACCCCATTATTCCTCCACTTATTAAAAAATCTCTTCAATCTAAACATACAACTTTATTGTTTCAGTTTTAAAACTATTGATAGATTTCTGGTTTTATTGTATCTTTGAATTTAATCTTCGCAACCCCAAAATTTGCCACAGAG
>SOIB01000006.1 GCA_004377355.1 Candidatus Stahliibacteriota bacterium
TGTATAAACCTCTGTTTGTCACCTTAGATATTATTTCATCCTCTTCCATATGATGGTCACTGAAGGAGAGAATTCCATCCATTTTCAATATCCTATGCAACTCTTCCAGTACTTCTTGTGGAGTACTTAAATGGTGAAAAGTATCGTATAGGAGTACTACATCAATGCTATTATCTGGTAATCCTGTCTCGCAGTCAGAATGAATGATTTCCACATTTTTTAGTTGTTTTTTTGAAATGATATTCGTAACCATCTCCATCGCAATCGGATGGATATCCATGGCATAAATTTTCCCTGATTCACCCACCATTTTTGCAGCAGGAACTATATAGCTCCCGGGTCCACATCCAAAATCTAACATATAAAATCCCTGTTTTATCCCCACTTCCTTCAGGATATTCTTAGGTGGTGAAAAAAAATCTCGAAATTTGTAGCTAATAGCCATAAATTTAAAATGCATATTAGGTTCTGGTTTATACATTATTATCACCCCAAACTCTAAAGGTTGTTAAGTATCAATCCTATACTCGTATAACTATTCTCCAATTATTTTAATCAACACCCTTTTATTCCTTCGACCATCAAATTCACCATAAAATATCTGTTCCCAAGGACCAAAATCTAATCTGCCATCTGTTATGGCAACTAAAACTTCTCTACCCATAACCTGTCTTTTTATATGAGCATCAGCGTTTGTTTCTCCTGTAAGATTATGCCTATAAAGCTCTGGATTATGGGGGATATTTTCCTCCAACCATTTTTTATAATCTTCGTGTAGTCCACTTTCATCATCATTAATAAAAACACTTGCTGTTATATGCATTGGATTCACAAGGCATAGTCCCTCTTTTATTTCACTTTCTCTTAAGGCTTCTTCTACTTTACGTGTAATATTTATAAACTCTACCCTATTTTCGGTATGGAAGTAAAGTTCTTTTTTATAACTTTTCATTTATGACCTCCTTACATTAGTCTCATAGTCGGGAGTCTTCTGTTGATAGCCATAACAGATAGCTATTAAAAGTTTAAGACTCCTCTTTAGAACCTATTTAGGCTAATTATTATCCCAATTTCTCTTAATTATTAACTTTTAAGAAACATAAAGAAACACAATCATAAGTCAAGCCACCAAATCTTAGTGAAACCATAGACGAACGCAGAATATTCAGGAGCACAGGTGCACAAGAGCACGTATATTAATTATATTAAAGCTGAACGCTGTATGCTGTTTGCTGAGAGCCGCTATGACTTACGATCAAATACTCTTGACTTTTAAAGTTCTATAAGTATATAACGCTTAAGGTTAAAACAGGGAATAAAAGTAATAATATAGGAATATAAAAAAAATCATACTCCAAGACTTCATATGATTCAATAATATTGGAGGATAATTTATGGTACAAAAGGTAGACAAACTAAAAGTATATGCTCCAGGGAGAATATGTCTTTTTGGTGAACATCAGGATTACCTGGGTCTGCCGGTAATTCCTTGTGCTATATCACTTTATATTGAAGTTCAGGGTGTTCGCAGAGATGATTTAACAGTCAACATAGATTTGCCAGATATTGATGATAAAGAATCATTTTTAATCGAAAACAATATCCATTATGTAAAAGAGCGGGATTATTTTAGAAGTGCAGTAAATATATTACTTCGAAATAATTTTACATTTTCAACAGGATTCGATTGCATACTTAGAGGAAAAATTCCAATAAGTGCAGGTGTAGCAAGCTCGTCTGCTCTTACTGTAGCATGGATTAATTTCCTAACCTTAATGAGTGATCAATCAATAGAGTTAACACCCAAAGATAGTGCAAAGTTTTCACATATGGCAGAAGTATTAGAATTCAGAGAACCCGGAGGGATGATGGACCAATACTCCTCCTCGATTGGTAGGGTGATTTTTATTGACTTCAGACCTAAAATCAGCATCGAGCCAATCCATGCAGATTTGAAACCGTTTGTATTAGGAGATTCAGGTGAATGGAAAGATACAAAAAGAATCCTTACAGAGGTAAAAAATCGAGTGATTGATATTACTAAATCGATAACTCAAAAACATCCTGAATTCTCCCTCCATGAAGCAACGGTTAAGAACATATATAAATACACCTCCGAATTAACTAAAGAGGAACTTCAATTAATCAATGGCACCATACGAAATCATGAAATAACAATAGAAGCAAAAGATATATTAAAAAAGAAGTGGTTGAATCATAAAAAAATTGGTCAATTAATAAACGAACATCAAAGTATCTTAAGGGATGTTTTGAATATTACTACACCTAAAATAGACAGGATGATAGATGCTGCATTAGAAGCTGACGCCTTCGGAGCAAAAATAACCGGGGCTGGAGGTGGAGGATGCATGTTTGCTTATTGCCCCAATAATCAATCAGAGGTTCTAAATGCAATTGAAAAAGCTGGTGGTAAAGGATATATTGTTAATGTTGAAAATGGTGTTCGTTTTGAAATTTTAGAAACTTAAAATAGGTCAAAATAATGAATGGAAATTTAGTTATCCTTGCCGGAGGAATTTCATCACGGATGAAAAAATCCATACCATCAGAAAACCTCGACCATCGACTAATCGCTGATGCAAAAAGCATAACAAAATCCATGATTAGAGTTGATAACGTTCATAAACCTTTTCTTGATTACCTGTTATATAATGCTCGAGAAGCGGGCTATAAGGATGTTGTTATTGTTATTGGGAAAAATGATAATCTAATCATGGAACATTATGGAAAGAAAAAAAAGGGAAATCATTATAATGGTATAATAATTTCTTACGCAATCCAAAAAATCCCTGGAGGTAGGACAAAACCTCTAGGCACAGCTGATGCATTGTTGCAGGCACTTCAATTCAGAACAGATTGGGAGGGAAAGAGGTTTACAGTCTGCAACAGTGATAATTTATATTCAAAGCATGTTTTAAAACTACTATTAGATTCTCAATATCCGAATGCTATGATAGATTATGATCGTTTTGGATTACAGTTTGGTCAGGAAAGAATTGAAAAATTTTCAGTCGTAAAGAAAGATGATGAGAATTTCCTAATTGGAATTATTGAAAAACCGACATCAGAAGAAATTGATAAAGTTAAAAGAAAAGACGGAAGAATCGGAGTAAGTATGAATATCTTCCAACTCAGTTATAACATGATTTTACCATACTTAAAAAAGATTCCAATGCATCCCCAAAGGCAGGAAAAAGAATTACCGGTTGCTATTGATATGATGGTCAGAGAACATCCAAAATCATTATATGCATTTCCTGTAAGTGAGCATGTACCTGATCTTACCAGCCTTGATGATATTGAAGGAGTTAGAAATTATTTAGATAAGGAATTCAAAACCCGCGAATTATGGGATTAATTAAGCAACAGATTGACACAGGAGTTGCCCACTCCATTGAAAAATTTAATAGGACGCAGATAATGTTAAAGGGTTCAAGGTTTCAAGTACTAACTCAAATAAATAAACTCTATAAACCCTACGAACTCTATATACTCAACAAATCCAACAAACCCTATGAAACCTCTCGCAAAGACGCAAAGG
>SOIB01000163.1 GCA_004377355.1 Candidatus Stahliibacteriota bacterium
CTTGTAGATAAGACGAGAGTTTCATTATAAGTGTTGTTTTACCAGTTCCAGGTTTACCGGTGATGAATATACGTATATTGCTAAAGGGCCCAGTGTTTTTCACTCGACTCCTTGGCCCCTTGAATCCTTGAATCCTAAAATTTTCTTCTTGTTTAATTACAGATTTAATATCAACTCCTCAAGTGTTCTCTTTGGTACATGATGAACATCATTTTCATCCCGCCAATACTTTATATCACCGTCTTCACCAACTTCATCAATTACAACCTTTTCTTTTGGTTTTCCAAGAGCAATTACAAGGAGTATTTCATAGCGTTCAGTTATATTCAAGGCTTTCCGAAGACCATCTTTATCTATTGAACCAATCATACAACCACCCAGACCCTTTTCTGTTGCTCCAAGGAGAATGCTCTCGGCTGCTATTCCATGGTCACAACCAAAGGAATCCTTTATCTCTGTATCTCCAAGTATAATAATGTAAGCAGATGGTCTTTCTCCTTTAGCAGGACCTGGCCAATTCTTAATATATCCAGCCCATTGGGTGTGAGGGAATATCTTTTCGTTCTTCTCGGACTTGTATGAAATAATGAATTTTAGTGGTTGCAGATTAGCTGCTGATGCTGAGAGTCTTGCCAGCTCAATAAGTTCCCTTAATGTGTTTTGGCTTATTGGATAGTCCTCATAAAAGCGGCGATAACTTCTATTATTTTTTATTAAATCATTTAGCATAAGCCCTCCCTTTTATCTCTCGCAAAGGCGCAAAGAAAAAGATTTATGTATTTGATTTTAATTTATATTAAATCGTAGTGGAAAGAGAGATAATTTCAAGATTGGTTTTCTTCTCTTGCTATATCAAGTACTTTCCTTATATAAGAGGATTTAAGTTCTGTGTATTTGGGTCTATCTGGAACTGCTTCTAAGCTCCACTTCTTTTTGAGTTCGTAATAAGTTTTTGCTTCTTCTGGATGACCTCTAAGATAATCTCTGAATAGCAACTTATCTTTATGCTCTTTACTTTCGAAAAATGTTATGTGGATGTGAATATGTAGATCCTTTTCTTTATACCAGTATGGGCCGGAGACAAAGAGTTTTTCCGAGATAGTGCTTGCATCAGGATTATATTTATATCTACTGGATTCCAATAATTCAACAATCTTCTGCATATATTCTCGTTCTGTTACTATTAGAATATCAATAATTCCCTTTCCCCCCAGCCCTTTAACTGCTGTGCTTCCTATGTGTTCAACTTCGATTTTATATGGGATTATACGCAGTAGAAATTGTTTTATTTTCTTAAAAATCAGAGGTGCATTATTGTTATACTCTACTATTTTCACGGCTAAATCTTTATCTTCTTCGTTCATTTTCACCTGGCAATATAACATATTTTATATCCTTTCTCTTTATTGAACAATTTCTTAAGTCATCAACCTTATTTAAAAGTTTTTTCAATCTTACGTGCTTTGATGAGTTATTCTTTGTCCTCCTCTTTTATGCGGACGATCTCAACCTTTACCTTTGCGAGAAGAGCAGCCATTGCACCCAAGGCTGCCAGTACTGGAGCGACGATTGTAAAAGCTCCACCAACCATTACACCTGCTGTTAAAGGAATTTCCATGAGAAGGTCACCACTTGAATTGCGGATAATCAGTCGACGGACATTACCTTCCTTAACCAATTCCTTTACGCGTTCTACAAGTTCGCTTCCAGCGATCTCAATTTCTTCAATCCAGGTGCGTTCCTCCTTTTTACTTTTGTTATTCATTTTCTTCCCCTTTTTATTTTTCGATTTTTATATAGATTCTCTTGCCAGTATCAAATCCAAACGGGCAAGAATTTTAGTTGTCAATGAACTTAATTCATCCATTTTGGAAGCAGAGGTGAAGATATCAACTTCATAGTCTTTCGTCTTCCATTCACCAGGACCGGAGGTAGTCACAAGGATAACCTTACTTAAATCTTTTGCTCGGTTTAAATATTCTTTAACATCGGGTTGTAATCTATTTTGTTGAGTAGTATGTATAAGCATTAGAGCGTTCCACTCGTCTTCATTAACCTCTCCTAAGGCAGAAACATCTACAACTTTGATGTAGAATGATTTTTCCTTAAGGTGTTCTGTAAGGCTATCTACCAGAGCGTTCTTAAAGTTACTCCCCTGGCTGGCGATAAGAACTTTTTGTTCCAGTTCAGGGCTACCTACCTCAAATGATTCCGCCACTCCCTGGATATTAAGAAGTAAATAAATGCCAAAGACGATGATACATAAACCGATAATAGAACCAATTACTATCAATGTTATTTTTAGTGCTTTCATTTCCTCCTCCTTTTATAAAAGTCTGCGTAATTGTGTATATTTACATTAATACTCTTGAATAATTATGTTTATTTTCCTTTCTTTTTATCCTTCTCCATTAATTCTTTAATCTTCTTTTCCTCCCAATCCTTCAAAAACATTTTAGTTCCAAAAACACTAAAGGCATGAATGAGCAACCCTATCCCCCAACTCCTCGACTCTCTCTTTTGCTCTCCTATATCTTTCATTTTCCTCCATATTTACCTCCTTTGTTTGGGATTCTATCCTTCATAGCAACAATGTCAAGAATTAAGCTTATAACTTAAATTAAACAACCTCAATAGTTGATGGTGGTTTTTTTGTTATGTTATAAGTAACGCTCACTACACCAGGTACTTCTGTCGTTATTCTTTCCGCTAATTTATCTAATGTTTCATATGGAAGTTGTGTTGGTGATCCTATGGTTGCATCAATGCTTTCCCAACAACGTACCTCTATCTGCATACCATAATCTCTTTTTCCTTCTCTTACCCCTGTAACTTTATCTTCATGCAGGATAGCTAAATACTGAAATGCACCAGTATTACATAATTCGTCTTCGACAATCCTTGTGGCTTTTCTCACAGTCTCTACTCGCTCAGGTGTGACTTCTCCAATTACCCTTGTAGCAAGGGCTGGTCCTGGGAATGGAGGTCTATTGTATATTTCCTCTTGTAGAGTGAGAGCCTTTGCTACCTTTCTTATCCCTGATTTTCTGAGTTGGATTAAAGGCTCAATAACTTTATATCCGTATCTTTTTTCCGTATTTATTCCAAGCTGTTCCAGGATATTGTGTTGTCTTTTAATTCCCGCAACAGTTTCTTCTACATCGGTATAATTTGTGCCTTGCATGAGATATTTCGCACCACTTTCTTCAACCAATCTGCCAAAAACCTCTTTGTAAAATACTCTGGTAATAGCTTCCCTTTTTTCTTCTGGATCTTTTAGGTTTTTTAGACCGTTGAAGAATTGTTCTTTAGCGTCAAATATTTCCACATGCACGCCTAATTTTTCAAACAACGAAACAACACTTTGCGGTTCACCCTCTCTCATTAAGCCATTTTCGATGAAATATGTTTTTAGTTTATCCCCTAAAGCTCTGTGCCCCAGCATAGTGACAGTCGAGGAATCAACACCTCCAGACAGTGCATTGATAGCCAATTCACTTCCAACAGCAGAAGAAATTTCTTCTACTTTTTGTTTTATAAATTCATCAGGGTTTAAGTCTTCGGTTTTAATTTCTTTAATTTCCATTTATCTTCTCCTTTTTATCATTTTGAAAGGGTAAAATTATGTGTATATTATTTTTAATTACCCCCAAGTTCTTTTAGCCTTTCTAATCTTTCTGGTTCATTAGCTTTCAACCATTCGTTTTTTGAAAGAAAATCATATGCAATCTTGAAATACTTTCGTGCTTCTTCCTTCTTTTCTAATAACAATAAACATTCCCCCAATTCCTCATAAACATACCCATCCGTTTCGAGCCCTTTTTGTTCAATCTCTTTCGCTAATGCTCTCTGGATTTCAAGGGCTTCATCTATTCTGTCGAGTGACCTATATGTTCTTGCAGTGGTCCATTTCGCAATTATAGTACCATATACATCTCCTTTTTCTTCTTGCCATTTCAATGACTTTTTAAACATCTCAAGCGCTTTATCATATTGTTTTAATCCGTTATAAGCCCAACCTGTATTGTTATATAATGAACCTAACCAATTCTTTGCACGTTCATCAGTTGTTTTTTCTGCCATTTCAATTGCAATATTAGCCCACTCTAACTTTTTTTCTGGCACTTCAATAATTTGTAGCATATGAACAGCATCGATTGCATAAAAGTCTTCTTTGTTTACTTCTGCAAGCTTCCATGCTTCTGAAAAAAGTGGCTTAGCTCTATCAGGATGGTTTGAGGAATTATACACCCTTCCTCTTTCAAGAAGATATCTGACTCTAGCTACTACTAGTTCATTGGTAAGTAAGGGTTCAATAATATCGAGGGTTTTGTGAGCATCTTCGAATTTACGCTGTAACCCTTCGGTTCTTGCAATTTGTGTTAATAATTGGGCATAGTAAGATACATCACCGGATTCCTTTGCTATTGGAATCAATTCTCGAAATTTTATTTCGGTTTGTTCAGGGTCGTTGTAATCCCATAATGTGTCAAAATCAGGTAATGATTTTACTTGCTTCTTGGTTGTTGATATTGAAGCGCATCCTGCTATTAAAAGGATGGCTATAAAGTTCAATATAATTTTCATTTTTTCTCCTTAAAAGTTCAACCACTTTTCAACTTGCTCTAAAACATCAGAAGGGATAATATGTCCTCCTTCAAAATCATAAAATGTGACATCATAACCATAATCTGTAAGAACTTCTTTTGATGCTAATCCTAATTCGTACTTTACCACCTGGTCTTCCTTGCTGTGCGCAATGAATACTCTTAAATCTTTAGCATCTTTGATGGATTCCTCTAATTTCCAGTAATTATACACCAAACCCATAAAATGAGAATATATAGGTTTAAATAATCCTGGTCCAGAAAGAATGATTAACCCTTTAAAGAGATGATGGTTATTAATTCCTGCTGTATAGGTAAAGATAGAACCCTGAGAATATCCCATAAGATAAACATCTTTAATATTGTATCGTTTCTCTAAATCTTGAACCAATTTAGAAATGTATTTATTTAGAATTTCTTTGGCTTTTTCCATTATTTCCATATCCCTTGTAGGCCATAACGCCCATTCATATACAATCTCATTTCCTAAAAGATATGGATATGGGGCTTGAGTTGCAGCATAAATAAATTCAGGCTTCCTAAAATTTTTCCAGAGAGCTATAAATTTGTCAGGACTTTCACCACCTCCGTGGAGTCCTAATACGAGAGGATAACTTTTATCAGGATTATAATCTTTGGGGAGTTGTATTCTACATTTAAAGAGAGCAGAATTTTCAATATAAATGGGTTCTCCTAATTCCTCTTCATCTTTTTCAATCTCCAGTGATATACTATCAACGGTTTTTTTAAATAGCTTACTTTCTCTCACACTTTCAAAATCAGGATCCTGTTTTATGTGATTGATGTCTTTATAACCGGCTTTCACTGCTCTTTCGATATATTTAGCTGCAAGTGTATCTTTACCAAGGAGTCCATAGCAGCAGGCAAGATTATAGATAGAATTGAAATCTCGAATGTCGCATCTCAAAAGAGTAAGATAATATATTGCAGCTTCTTCATAGTTTCCTGACTCGTAAGCATCATATGCTTTCTTCTTATAATAAGAGAGGTCCAAATCTAGAAAGTTTCCTATGTCTTTATGGAGAGGATCGATATCTTTAGGGTTTGACCAGTCTATATCCATTTTTACCTCCTTTTGGGAATCTTGACCGAAAAAAGAATAAGGAAGACCTAGACACAAAAAATAAAGTGTAAAAATTCGCATTATAAATCCTCCTTTTATTTGAGATAGATTTCGATTAACTTTTTATATACCAGTATAGTTGCATAATTTTTCATCTAAACTTCCATCAGGTAACATCCAATCCGGATGTGGTTCTCCACTTTCCTCCAATGCGTATCTTACGCAGCTTAACCAATCTCCTTTACAATAAAGTTTAATCCACTTTCTATCTAAAGTTCCTTTCTTATAGAATATTTTCATAGGACATTCCTGATACCATTTACAATCCTCTGATAATGTTTTAATCTTCCTGTAGGTTTCAATTGTCTCATCTCTAATCGAATCATCGAAAAGTAGGGAAGTTGGGTGTTTTAATGGGAGTATCTTTTTCTCTCTGGTTAGAAAGAGTCTTCCATATAGCTCTTTAAATTCAGCTCTACTTTTAGGTGCTGGTAGATTGTATTTCTTAAAAATGTGTCTGGTGACACAATAACCGAAGGGAACTAATGTATCAGGATTTATTATTTCAATTTCTTTATCCAGGTAATGTGTGCATATATCTATTTCATCCTGCTTTGGCTTTCTGTATTTTGGGAGCATGCATTTAATCAGGTTTGTCATATAAATCTCATCTCTATCGAGATCAATTTCCTTGAATAGTTCATCCAATACTCTTCCCGTAGGTCCAATGAACATTTTCCCTTCTTTATCCTCTTCTTTTCCAGGTGCCTGAGCAATTAGAATGATGGTTGCATTCAAATTTCCTTCACCTGGGAGTGCATTTATTCTACTTTCCGAAAGTTTGCACTTCTTACATTCTTTTATCTCTTTGTTTAAATCTTTAATATTCATTGTAATTTTTCATTACATTTTACAATCAGAAGCTCTCGATGTTCGTTTGTTTTAATCCCTTTAGGTGTAATAAATTCAGTTATAATAAGATTCACCTCTCGCCAGTGTTTTTCTATATTAAAGTCTTCAGGGATGGGAATTCCTTTAAGCCAGAAGATTAAAGATTCCAAATCACAGAACCAGTATCTCACATTATAATCATCATGTAGAATCACAGTACATCCATTATTTTTGAAAACTTCAATAAATGAATCAACATTCTGTTCAGGGTCAATTTCATATTCTCCACTTGGCCCACAACCAAAAACCTTACAGATGTTCTGTGTGTTTTTTGGTCCCACTTGTTCTGTTATAAAGATACCATCTGCTCGCATGATGCGAATAATTTCTTTTGGATACACAGGAGCATGGCGGTTTAAAACAATGTCAAACGTATCGTTAGGGAATTTAAGATCTTCCCCTGACATCTCCTTAAAGTGAACCCTATCTTTAAATGATGTAGGTATATTCCTTTTTGTAATCTTTATCATGGTAGGATCAGAGTCGATGCCCATACCAACACCGAAGTTGGATGCGAGCTCAAGAAATCGCTCACCACCACCTGTGCCTATATCCAGGACTTGGCTTGAAGTATTTAGATAATTACGTACTACATCAGCATAATACCATGGCAATGGCTCACGAGCATAACGTATTTTTGAAAAATCCCAACCTTTCCGCTTCCCAACAGAATCGTATATGAACTTTAACTCTTCAAACGTCACAAAGTACTCCTTTTATTGTGTCCTGGATTTTTTCGACTTGTTAATTATCTTTGTTATCCAACCACCTTCTTAACAATTCTACTTTATCACTTCTACGTAGTTTCAGATATGTCTGATATTCATATTCAGGTGAAGTAAAAATCCAAACTGCCAGTAACAATGCATTTCACATTCTTATCAATTAATCTTTTATAAATTTTCCTAAGCATTCTAAGGTAATTTGGATTTATAACTACTCCTTTTATGTTACGAAATAATATTCAAGTTATTAATAAGAGTCAGAATATCCTCAGGGTTGTCTGCAATAAAATCAGCATGCATGATATCATCATCTTTACCATAACCATATCTAACTCCAATACATGGTAAATTATTCTCACGAGCCGCATTTATATCATGTATTGTATCACCAACTAATATTGCAAAAGAAGGATTTGACTCTGTTAATATATCTTTTATCAAATCTGCTTTAGTTTTCGGTAATTCCTTTCCTTTTATATACTTGAATAAATTTACAATTCCTAAAGTATTGAGGACTAAATTTATATAACTGACACTTGCATTGGAGCATATTGCCAGAGTGAAGCCTTCTCTGATTAGTTTTTTTAGTACCTTATCTATATTATCATAAAGCTCTGCTTTTTTAGGGATAAGAACTCTTTCATGAAATCTTATTCTATCTGCCAGATTTTCATGTATTTCTGAAGTGGTAGTAGGTAAGATTTTTTCACAGAAGCTTTCCATTGTTTCACCAACTAAAGATAATATCTCTTCTGCGGTGGGTATTGATAGATTTAAATCCTGGAAGGCTTTTTGAATAGCCTCTATAGATACACTTTCTGTTTTATACAGTGTACCATCATTATCAAAAATGACTAATTTCTCTTTCAAGAAAGTCCTCCTTTATCAACACAAGAGATAGATATCCATCACTATATACTATAATTTTGGAGTTTGTCCCAAAGTTGTATGATGTAGTTTAATTTCTGGAGTTTCTTGATTTTTAAACTTTAAGACCTTGATAATTAATGCGAGGTGATATCGTTCAGAAACCCTCTCGCAGGGTGAGCGGGCATGGTTCTCCGATTCCCAACTTATTGACTCTCTTGTATATCGGAGAGAGCGAACCCGAGAGCGGGAGTGGCAATTTCCTCGCCCAATGGAATAGAAGAGCATCAGGTAGAGACATCTATTCCACAGGGTGAGCTGGGGAAATTGACCACGTTTTCTGAATGATATTACCGAGCAAATTAAAATGAAGTTAGTTATGAACGGATATAGATTATCATACAACCTTGGGGCAAAGCCTAATTTTAAAATAATGTTTAGTTTCATTCTACTCTTCCTTAATAGGCTCCCAGATTGCGTATCTTCGAAATATAAAATTTGTTCTGGGTGGATAATCCTTTATTTTCTCGTTAAAATTATAACTCCAGTCAAGGTATTCAGAGTCACCTCCACCTATAGTGGTAATCAGATAGTTGTTTGATCTATGACCGATTGCAAGTGCTCTTCTCCTTAGATGAGGTGAATGTGCAACCCCAGGATCTACTGGAACCCATTCATATCCTGGAAGGTATATCTCTACCCAGCGATGGAATACGCGGTCTAAAGATGCACGGTCTCCCCTTTCAACTACAGAACCCACAAACCTTGCAGGGATTCCTGCAGCTCTCATCATTGAAATGTAAACATATGCATATTCAGAGCAGGAGCCCTTTCCTCTCTTTAATACTTCGGGGGCAATGTCCCACCCCCCAATCCTCTCATATTCGATTTTATCTGCTACATAATTTAGGACCTTCCTTGCAATCCAGTATGGATTATCTTCATCACCGATAGCTTCTTTTAATGACTTTTGTAAGAACGGATCTCGTATTCTGAACCTTTCATTGTCGCTTAAATAATCCCTTTTTATATCTCTGGGAATCTCTTTTAAACTCTTTACCTTGGAAGGCAATATAAAATAATTAACAGATGAAAGCTCTACTTCTATCATTGCTTTTATTGAGTGGTGTTCCATTGGATATATATCCTTTAGCTTATAATAAGCTACTTTCTGTCCATATTTATCTCTTAAGGTGTCATTGGGTTGTGGGATAAATTCTATTTCCTTTAATAAACGTTGACTTGGTAAATCTTTTGGAATTGCAAAGTATACGTCCACCTCTCCTATATCACCAGGTCCGGAATTAATGATTTCCCAATGAAGTGTTATCTTAGATTTTTTTTCATCCAGAGATGAAATGTAATTATCTGTAGGGAATAGATAAACAAATATACTATCTTTTTCAAAATCTGAAATATATATCGTGCCATCATTCACAAATATCCCAGAAGGATGTGGTCCGGGGGAGGGAAGTATATTAACGACCTCACCATTCTCAGGTTCTATCATATAAATCTCATCTCTGTATCTGCTTGTTGTCCAGATATAACCATCTGAATACGAAAGACCTTTTAAGGTGCCTCTCGGACTATCTAATGTCTTTACAATAATTCCTTCATCTGCAGTAATACAATATATTTTACCTGTTTTTTCTGTTAACCAGATATAATTGCCATCAGAGGCAAGTCCGGTGATTGAGGAGAACTGAGTGTATAATGTTCTATAGATTTTTCCATCAAGGTCAATAAAGTATATATTACCATCGTTTGAAACTATCAATGTGTCTTTATATACAGAAATAGAGTATGGATTAAATCCAGGAGTGGTAATACTCTTGACATATACACCTTTTTCAACATCAAAGATAGAGATGCTGTACAATACAACGTCCACTTGCCATATTCTTCCCCGCCATATTGTGAAATCTCCGCTGTATGGTGTTAGGGGTAATTTCTCTATAGGTTTAAAATCTGCATTAAGGATGATAGGTGAAGAAATGATAATTAAAAGAGAGATTAAAACTAACTTCTTCATATCCTCCTCCTCTTTTTATTAAAGGTTACAAGGTTTCGAGGTTTTAAGGTTTCAAGTTTTGTGTTTTAATGAGTTGATCAATGCTTTAAGCATTCATGACTTCCCTTTTAGCAAACAAATTTTCTTTATCATTATTACTTTACCTGATTTCCCCTTGAACCCTCGACACCTAAAAACCTCGAATCCTAAAATTAAATGATTCCTTGATATTTTATTATCTAACTTTAAGGAATAATTTCAATTCTGTCAATCCAGAATTTTATTTGCCACAGAGACTCAGAGTACATAGAGATTTTATTTGACTAAATCCTAATTCCAAAATCCCAAAAATAGCCACAGAGACACAGAGCTCACAAAGTTTAATTTAAAGGGACACAGAAATAAATTTTCAAATATCTAAAGCCCCCCATCTTTTTAAATAAGTTTCTTCTTGTTATTATATTGTTTTCATTTCTTTTTATATAAATTACTAACTCATTATTTTTCTCTTCTCCGAGTTCTCTGTGCCTCTGTGGCGATATCCAGATTTTATTCTCTTGCTTTCTCATAGATTGTCAGTATAATAAAAAAAAATTTTAAAAGGGAGGAGGAATGATTCTACATAAAGATATTGAAGTGAAAGAGGTCAGAATGGATATGGAGGGGGCAGAGGATGTATTTAAAAAAGTACTTATTGGAGTGGACGATGGTTCCAGTAATATATTTATGCGATTATTTACAATAAAATCTGGTGGTCACACACCAAGACATACTCATCCTTTTCCTCATATAGTGAAGTGGATGTCCGGTAAAGGTGTTATTACTGACGGAAAAGGGAAAGAGAATGAAGTAGAGGTTGGTATGAGTGCTTTTATAGAAGGAGGAGAAGAACACCAGTTCAGGAATCCTTTTGATGAGGATTGCTCTTTCTTATGTGTAATACCAAATCCTGAAAAACTGGGGAAGTAGATGGATTTCGACCGTCGTAAGATTATAGGTTTCTCTGCAGTTTTTGTTGTTATTCTCAGTGTGTATCTCTACACTATAGCCCCGACAGTATCTCTCTGGGACTGTGGAGAATTCATTGCCTGTTCGCATATACTTGGGGTTCCTCATCC
>SOIB01000014.1 GCA_004377355.1 Candidatus Stahliibacteriota bacterium
AAAATTAATTTTTTAATTGACAAAGATAAATTATTAATTATTGATAAGAATAAAAGGTTTTAGGTGTTAGGTTTTGGGTCTTAGAAAATTGGTGGTTAATAAGTTTTTTTGTTATTATAGTAAGGCTTGCTTTTGTTTGGATTTTATGAATGAACTTTGCGTTCTTTGCGTCTTGGCGAGAGAATAAAGTGGCAAAAAGGGAGGGTGTATGGAAAAATCTGAAGTTCTTTCTTTAATAAAATCTGGTGATGTTAAAATTGTCCGGTTATGGTTTACTGATATACTTGGAAGGGTTAAAGGGTTCTCAATTGGACCAGAAGAATTAGAAAGAGCTGTTGATGAAGGTATTAATTTTGATGGTTCTTCAATTGAAGGATTGGTAAGGATTGAGGAGTCCGACCTTACTGCAATACCTGATCTCGATTCAACTTACATTATACCGGAGGAGGGCAGAAAGTCTATAATTTTTATATGCGACATTTATTATCCTGATGGAACCCCAGTTGAATCTTCTCCACGACATGTATTTAAAAAGACTCTTGAAAAATCAGAAAAAATGGGTTTTAAATATTTTACAGGTGCTGAGCTTGAGTTTTTTTATTTCCAAGACAAGAAAAATGTTCATGTTCAAGATACAAAGGGATATTTTGATATAATTCCCTTTGATTCATACGATGGAGTATCTGAAGAAATAGTTAAAAGATTAAATAAGATTGGAATAAATGTTGAAATGGAACACCACGAAGTTTCAGAAAACCAGCATGAGATTGATTTAAGATACGATGAAGCTTTAAAAACAGCAGATTATTTACAGATTGCAAGGTATGTTGTAAAAGAGACTGCAAGAGAAAAAGGTGTTTACGCTACATTTATGCCAAAGCCAGTATTTGGTGTAAACGGTTCAGGGCTACATGTTCATCAATCACTTTTTTCGGATGATAAAAACCTATTCTATGGTGGAGAAGAACACTATCAACTTTCTAGAATTGCGAAAGGTTATGTTGCAGGGCTACTTAAATATTCAAAAGAAATTACCTCAATAACAAATCAATGGGTGAATTCATATAAAAGGATAGTTCCTGGTTATGAGGCACCTGTCTATATTTCCTGGGGAAGGCAGAATCGTTCAGCCCTACTTCGGGTTCCATCATTCAAGAAACCATCCTCCTGCAGAGTAGAATACAGAGCCCCAGACCCGGGAGTAAATCCTTATCTTGCTTTCACAGTCATGCTTGGTGCGGGGCTTAAAGGTATAGAGGACGAACTAATGCCCCCAGAGCCAGTTGAAGAAGATATATTTACAATGTCAGTGGAGAGGAAAAAAAGCCTTAATATTGAAGTCATTCCGGATTCACTCTATGCAGCTATACTTGAGACGGAAAAAAGTGAACTTGTAAGAGAACTTTTTGGTGAAACGTTTTTTGAGAAATACATATTGAATAAAAAAGCAGAATGGGAGAATTATAGAATTCAGGTTACGGATTACGAGATAGAGAAATATCTTTCTTTGTAATATTTGCCACAGAGACACAGAGTACACAGAGAACAAATATATCTAAATCATAAATACTAAAATAGCTATAGAGGGTTTCCCCGTGTAATAACGGATATTCTTTATAGGTTTATATTACACAAGTCAAACAGAGGACACATAGAATTTAATGAGGTTATTCGGTTGGTCCGTACATCCTAATCACTGAACTCTAAATGATAATCTCTTTCTCCTGTCATCCGTCATCGGTCTTCCGTCTTACGAGCTACAAACCAGACCCGTCCGGTTTTAGGTGTTGGTTCAGTCTTTGAGCCAAGGCTTCCCCAGCAGGCAATTTCTTTAAGATTTGCCTTATTTAAACATTGTCTAATCTCGTTAAGGGTATATCCTCGTTCTTTATGAACTTCATCTATCCGAATCCACTCTTCATTTTTCTTTATGAATACAGTAATTTTAAGAGTTGCTATATGTTCTTTTGGATTATATTTTGTCTGGTGAATTTCGAGCATTCTAGGTATATCCTGTTCAACAGTACTGGGATTTTCTTGCCATTGCACAGATAGTCCATAAATAGTATTCATATCGAATATGAAAATACCTCCTTCCTTAAGTGCTCTGGAAACTCCTAAAAAGGTGTTTTCTAAATCCTTATTCTCTAAAAGGTAATTAAGACTATCAAACCAGCAGGTCACAAGGTTAAATTCTTCAGAAAATTTAAGAGAACACATATCTTGCTGAATAAGTTTTACTTTTAATTTCTTCTTCTTTGTCTTTTTCCTTGCAATTCTTAACATATCGGCAGAACGGTCAATTCCAGTTACCTGAAATCCCTTAATAGCCATTTCTAATGCAAATGAACCCTCTCCGCATGCAATATCCAGTATCTTTTTTGGGGTGACTTTAAATTGACGAAGTATAGAAGGGAGTAGTTCTGACATTTTCCTGCTATATTCAGGATATTGCCCTTTCGAATATATATGGGCAAATTCTTTATAGATATTCTTATTCTCCATTATTTCATTTGTCAGGTTTTATTTCACACCTCCAAAAAATAATTGTGCTATCATACCTGCTATTGGTGCAAAAATGAATGTGCTTACAAATCTGATAAGAGCAAATTTCCAGCCTAAAATCCCAACTTCAAGAGGTAATCGGGAGAATCCCCAGAGTGACCATCCAGTCAAAAATGCAACCACGGTTCCAATACTGGCACCTGCTCCTAAAAAACCAGCACCAAGAGGTAATGCTACATATGGTCCTCCAGGGACTAAACTACCGGCTACTGTCCCGATCATTATTCCTCTTATGCCAGACTCTACTCCTACCAAATGGGTAAGAGTTTCCTTGGGGATAAGCACCTGAACCATACCTGCCACTATAAAAGCGAAGATAAGCAACGGAAGTATTTGAATCGTCATATTAAATCCTACTTTCAAGCCATTTATGTGCTGACTTTCTCCTCTAAAGTACCCTATTAGTACGAAAATAACTGCTAAGACAGCCATTATAATAGTTGCTATCAACATACCTGATACCTTCCTTTTTTTATTCATTTTATTCTCCATGGTCTTTTAATTAGAATCAGAGATATATCTACTTACTATTTCCTTTAATTCCTTATGTAAATCGTGTCTGTTTTCTATTGTAATTTCATAAAGATTTTCCTCTTCTACCATGTTAGTCCAATTCCTATGTATTACAGCTATTACATTTTTCCCGGACCGCAGAATTTTCTTAACTACTGGCATAAAATCTGTATGTTTCATTTCCATCGGTCCAACCTCATCGAGGATAATAATATCCGCATCTTTTTTAATTGCCTGGATTCCTTTATCTATACCATCTGTTTTAACATAATACCTTCCGAAGGGAATGCCAGCTGGTTTTGTTGATGCGAGGATAGAAATTTGTCCATCAGGTAATGTGGTTAATTTAAAACCCATCCGCTTCCCTCGTTCCCTCATTTCTTCTGTGTAGAATCCTGTTATATTAATACCTTTTTCTTGTAGATAAGACGAGAGTTTCATTATAAGTGTTGTTTTACCAGTTCCAGGTTT
>SOIB01000113.1 GCA_004377355.1 Candidatus Stahliibacteriota bacterium
ATATCTTGCTTTTTTAATAAAACATTCTTCATTTAGTACTATTTAGGCTTAAATTAAAAATACAAGGAAAGATAAAAAATTGAGAAATAAAATATTTTATGTGAAGCAGCTATCACACTGAGAGTCTTATAAAGGGATATCTATTTCAAACTTTGTAGCAGTTGCCCAAATAAGAAATTATTTTTTCAGGTGCTGAAAAATATACGGAAATTACAGTTTGCATAGGATAAATAATATAACATAAAGTAGTTTTAAAAATCACAAGAAGATATTGAAGAGGAGTAGTGCACCCTAAATTAATTACACTTTTTACCATATATACTATAACATGTTATTATTGCCTTTTTAAAGAAGTTGGTAAGTTGTTAATTTTAATATTTGGTAAATTTATGCATGGGTAATTAAAATTTCAGACCAATTATTTCTCAAAAAATTTCAATAAATAATTCAGGGTAACATAATCTAATTCCTTAACATCGTCATCGATAACCTCTGTAAAACCATCATTAATATTACTTTTATAGAATAATTTCACTCCTTACAACCTCCCTTTTTTTATTATATATTAACTCTTGATCAGTGTTTAGTGAATTGTTTCCGATATTCATCTACAGTATGTATAATTGCCCTGATATTTTTATCGGGCACATCCCAGCCCATATTAATACAGCAGACACCGGTTTTCTCCGGATTGGCGGATTGTTTAAGCATCTTTTGAATATCGGTTCTCACCTCATCCGGCTGTGCTTGTCTCATCTTTACTGGGTCATAACGCAGGTTCAAAAAAGCCTCCGGGAGTTTCTGCCGGCAGAGGAAGATTTCCGAGCCCCAACCCACATCAAAAAAAGAAGCCCACTTTACCCTGGCATAGCCCTCTACATGAAGATGCATATTATTACCGCAGTGATGAATACCGTATGGCTGTAAGGTCTTGGCCAGTTCAATATCATACTCTAAAAGCAAATCCTGATATATATCGGGAGAGATCATCACTACCGAGCAGTTTGAATGCAGGTTTAGCTCTGGATTGACAAACTTTATCGTCCTGTTGACCGAAATTGAAGAAGTACCGGTTTCACCCCTGATATAACTAACAAATTCCTTAATTGTCTCTGTGATAGCACTGAAGAGCCTCCTGGCCCTTTCCTGATTCTGCATCATATCGATAAAAATCTTATCACCCCGCAGATCCAGGGCTACATTTAGAACCCCCTGCCAGTTAATATCTCCTATCACATAGCCGAATCTCTCTTTAAACCATTCAACCATCTGCTTTAATTCCTGAAAGGTTTTGTTCTCCGCAAAATTTACCGGCTTAATTCTATCTGCTTCCTCATCGGTGATATTCTTCGGTATAACCTGTGGTGAAGATTCTTTACTGAATTTAATATCACAGCCAAACATCTCAGAGATAATATAACCTGCTGCCAGATGGACCGCCCCAATACAGGGCTGTGGCTCAGGCTGAATCTCTCTTTCAATCCCGTAACCACCAAAGCGCTCTTTCATTATCTTACGCATTTTAAGATCGGCCTCGATCCGAGTATTAGGGTCATAAAAGAAATCCCTTTCAAAGCACAAACCGTAATTTTTATGCCACCATTCGGGATGGAAAACAAAGGCTACCGGTAATAAAGTATCTGACTTTAAGCCTCCCATTTAAACATCCCTCCTTTCTGTAAAAAATCTATTTAGAAGATCTCACCAGTACTAAATAAGGGTATATAAGCCATCCTATTCATTTAGGCAGCTGATACTTTAATAGCGCCCCTCCCTTTTAGCAACTTCAATCACCTTTTTGACGTTTTCCAGTGGTGTGCCTTTTTCCAGAAAGTCGGAGGCGGCAAAGATATATCTTCCTCCCTGTTTCCCAATATGCATAATCCTGGTTACCTCTTCTTCAATTTCTTCTAAAGCGGCTTTTTTAAGAAAACTCACCTGGTCCAGATTGCCAGAAAGGGTAATACTATCACCTATCAACTCCTTTGCTTCCTTTAAATCATTATCACCCTGAGGCGGGGCAGCTACAGTCTCCCACATATCCAGGCCCATCTTGACATAACTTTCCTGAAGGACCCTGGCCTTACCACAGTTATGATACAGAGTAAATTTGCCGGCATCTTGAATGGCTTTCGTCAGCTCTTTTTCATAAGGTAAAATATATTTATCGAAGAAATCGGCACCAACCATTCCTGCGTTGGCAATATTGCCCTGGATACCGATACACTTGAAATCAGTATCAGCCAGCGCATTATTGCTTTCCACAATTAATTCGGTCATCTTCTCCATATAGGCCTGATAAAATTCCTGATTAAGATAGGCATCCATCAACAGCTCCTGAACATTCCTATAAGTTGCGGCCTGATTAAAGACACCTCCCCACCCCCAGGGGGCAGAAATCCCCAGTTCACCAATTAACTTCCTGGAAAAGGCAGCCCATTCTTTCATCTCAGAGATTGTTTCAGAGTCAATTCTGGGGACAAATTTATTAAAAATCTCAAAATCCCTTTCGTTTTCAATCAGATATTCAACCGTAGAAAAATGAATTCCCGAGACAGTTCTTTCTTCATGAGGTCCTGCCTCTACCTGTTTTAAGATCCCATCAGGGGTAGTTATCTCAGTAACCCGATAGAGGTTACCTTTACCTTTCTTTACTTTCTCATTAACATCCCAATTGCCAAAACTTTTTTTCATAAAATGGGGGACCTCAAACTTTCTATCCCTGGTAAGGAGATCAAACCCTAAAATCCGGGCACACTCTACCGCATCCATGACCCTGTCGACCTGCTCCTTCTCCGGGAAAAACCAGCCGAGGTACTCCTCCTGCACAAATAATCCTACAGGTACCCTGTCCGGTATCTCTCCTTTCAGTACAGTCAGTATCCTCTCTCTACCAGTCATTTCTCTACCTCCTCTCATTCATATATAACCGTTATCGGTTTTGCCAGTTTATATTCTTCAGAACTAACTTCAGCCACAGATCTGATGAATCCTGTGATAGGCCTCTTCTTGTTCAGCCGGGTCCTGACAGTAAGTCACGACTATTAATTTCATCCCCGGGCTCCAGAGTCTCTTGACCTTATCGGATATTGTCTGAACATCACCCACTATCCTAGCATTAACAACAATACCGGTATCACTAAACCCTTTAACAAAGGGTTCAACCTCATTCGGATCAGGGTCAGTCTCCTCAGAAAAGGCTCCATCAACCATAATGAGATTATCAATCTTTTTAACTACTGCTATCTTATTAGACCAATTGCCACAGGAGTGAAAAACGCAACCTCCAAACACTGAGCCTATCTTTTCCCTGAATGGTATTTCAAACCTCTCAAAGAAATCATCTGATACCATCAGGGCATTATCATCGCTTATGCCAATTCCTTGAAATTCCCTGCTGCTAGCAAAACCATGGCCGGGATATACTAGTGCATCACCGATTAGCTCCTGCTGCTTTCCTGTAAAATCGATTAATAGTCCGGTTATTACCGAAAGTAGCTTTTTGTACCCTTCCGGATTATCATACATCTCCAGAAACAGTTTATCCAT
>SOIB01000208.1 GCA_004377355.1 Candidatus Stahliibacteriota bacterium
TAATTCCTTTTTTCCTTTTACGTCAATATGTTATGAAATTCAATAACTTATCGTTAATATCAATTAGATTAAAAGCATTAAAGTATTTATCTATCGATTTCTCAATGTTTAATAAAACAGCATTTTTAGTATCTATACCCTTTTTTGATAAATTCTCATAAAGCCTTTGCCTTGAAACTAAGACTTTTGTATCAGTCCATACATAACGACATCCAGTTTTAATTAACCATTCCTTTCTCTCTTCCCCTAAATCCTCAAAATCCTTACCCTTTTCATCTTCTAATAACCATTTTTGCCATCTGTTACTTTTTATAACAGCGTTTGTTATGGTATCAATGAATTTTGAGGGATATGAAATTTCATCTTTTTCATACATTTCGATTTCAATTCTTTCTAATTTTTTGAGTTCAAGGTATTCCATTTCTGTAAATTCCGGACCTAAATTTGCTCCTCCCATGCCAGTTAATGGATAATCTTCTGGATTTTCCACAAAATCAGTATAGTGACTTTTTATAAAAGAGCCGAACTTACTTGCTTCTTTGATGAGATTAGACGCTACATTTTTGTCGAATAAGGTAGTATGTAGATCTGTTCCAACCTTACCAACTATAAAACAAGGCCATACATCTTCTAAGCCTTCTTTCTTCAGCCCTTCTTTTAGCAGGTTTAAAAACCTCCTGAAGACATTCATGTCCGCAAGTCCACCATGAACCTCTTCCGTACCAACTTCATAAGAAATTTTAGGGTAATTATTTTTCTGTCTAAAATCTTCAGTATGTTTTATCAATTCCAGTGTTCTATCTGCTACAACATCTATCGAGATAATTTCGCCAGGAGGAAGTGTTATGTCTACAGTCGGGTCAACGTGTATAAGATCATATCCGGCTTCCACTGATTTTTCAAATGAATTTTTTATCCAATCCATACATTTATCAAAGGGCCATTTTTCTATTGCCTGAATATCTTTTAGCCATGGGCCTCCGTGGTCTACGGCTACAATAATTGTTCCCTCAAAATTAATTTTCTTGGATTCTTCTCTTATCTTTGAGACAAGGATTTCTTGAGTCCAGCCAGTATAACCACCATCAACGTCAACCTGGTTTAATGTAGCAACAATTTCAATGGGTGCATTTGCCCGTTTAGCAGCCCTTAAAGAGGCCTGGAGTACTGCCTCAGAATTTGGGCAGGAGGCAAAAATGGTGGTTTTAATCCCAGTTTTATCGCTCAGGATTTTTAGATTTTGTAGTATAAAATCCATAATTGGTATATCATTTTCTTCTGCTAATTTTCTTAAGAGAGAATTATCGGCTTTATTAAAAGGCATTTAATTATCACCTAAATGAAATACAACATTAATTCAGCTTTCATTAGCTTGAAACGATTCCCTTTGTTTCCTTTTGTCTTTCTTTTAAAAAGTTCTCGACTTCCTTTAGTGTAGGGGATGCAGTTGTACCTCCCAGTTTTGTAGTCGCAATTGCACCACAAGCACTGCCGAAGATCAGGCATTCTTCAACCGAGGCTCCCTTTAAATACTTATATAGATATCCGGAATTAAAGCTATCCCCAGCCCCTGTAGTATCAATTACATTAATTTTAAATACATTTGATTTGACCACTTTATTTCCTTTCTTAGCAAGAGCTCCCCTGTTCCCCAGTTTTATTACAACAATGTCGACAATCTCACTTAACGTATCCAGGGCAGAATCAATATCACTACTTCCTGTAATATTTAGTGCCTCTTGCTCATTGGGGAGAAAAATATCTACATATTCAAGCACTTCTAGAATAGCTTTATCCCATTTCTCAGCTGGGTCCCACCCAGGGTCAAAAGAGGTAGTTAAACCAATTTCTTTGGTGCGTTTGAATAATTTAGAACAGCCTTCATACATCCCGGGTTGTAGAAAATAATTTGATAGAAACATATGTTTTGCTCTATTTATATGGTCAAAGTTAATGTCATCTATAGTTAAATAATCCATTGCTCCTGGATATGTGACCATTGCATAATCATGAAGAAATGACAGGGATACAGTAATTCCTGTTTTTAGGGTATTATCCTTTATGATGGAAGATGTATCGACATTTTTTTCCTTTAGACTCTTGAGCATAAACTGACCAAAGTCATCTTTCCCGATCTTCCCAATAAATCCAACATTCATACCCAGTTTTGCTATATTACTTGCAAATATTGCAGATGCACTTCCCATTGTGAAATACATATCTTTCACAATCTTTTCTTTGCCCATTTCCGGAAGTGAAGGAACACCGGTAAGGATTAGGTCAACATTCAGTTCTCCTACAACTATAACATCCAGATTTTCCATTTAACCCCCTATAAAATGACTACCTGTGTTAGATTCTTTGGGTTATCAGGATCTAAGCCCTTAAAAATAGCTCTATAATAACCAAGTAGTTGGGTGATTGGCATATAGAGTATCAATCTTGCATAATCAGGCAGTCCTGAATCCAATTCAACAATATAATCTCCCAAATCCATAATTTCTTTGGTTGCTCTATCACATATCACTAGGGTTTTAGCACCCAAATCCTTTATATCCTTTAATAGAGTAGTCTCATAATCCTTGCCAGAATCCGATAGGAAGATAATCACAAGAGTTTTATTATCCACAATTGATTTTGGTCCATGTCTGAACTCCAGACAGTGATATGCTTCGGAGTGGGAGAGAGACATTTCCTTTATCTTAAGCATTGATTCCGATGCTAGTCCATAGAATGGTCCCTGACCTAAATAGATAAATTTATTCAAGCTTTCATCGTAAGCGATATCCTTTGTGAAAGATTGATATTCTTTAAGAATCCTTTTTCCCTTTTCTGGTAAACTCAATAATTGCTCTTCATACTCTTTATTTCCTGCCTTAATAGCAGCAAGTAGTTGAATAATGAGAAGCATGCTTGTAAACGATTTAGTCATAACAATACTCTTTTCACTAGCACCAGAAGCAATCAATTTCCTATCGCATAAATTGGCTAACTCGCTATTCTCATAACAGCTTAATGCTAAGGTTTCGATACCTAACTTTTCTTTTATATAACAAGCTGCGAGCACTGTCTCTGTTGTCGTTCCTGATCTTGAAATAGGAATCACAAGATATTTACTATCCCTCGCAAAGACTGAATAAGGAAAAACGAGAATATCAGAGGCTGGTACTCCACGGGCTTTCTCTTTCGTGATTTTCATATATACAGATGCACCACTAAGAGCTAAATAATAAGAAGTTCCGCAACCTATAAGAATTAACTCTTTATCTTTTAACCCTCTTGTGTATCTCTGAAGGGATTCTCTATCTTTTTTAATATCCTTGAGGGTATTTTCCCAGGCTTTAACTTGCTCCAGGATTTCTTTAATTGTCGCATCGCCCACTTTATAATGCATTATTTTTCCTTATGAGTTAGTTCTTTCTTTTGCTCTTGAAAGATCTCTTTAAATTCTTTTGCGGACTGAATTATCCAGATTACTAAAACGACTAATCCAGAGAGCCATATACTCCAAGTGATCCAATCAAACTTCATC
>SOIB01000093.1 GCA_004377355.1 Candidatus Stahliibacteriota bacterium
CTATTCCATCTTTTTAGAAGGAATAGTAACAAACCCTTTTCTCTTGATAGATAATCCTTTTGTTCCCTGATATTTGGGTCTTACCCATCCATAAGGATTATCTTCAGAGGAGGGATCAAGAAAAGTTTCTCCAACAGCTACGAGTGCTCCATCAAACTGAAAGAGGGATGGAACATTCAGAGCCACTACACCCCTTTCTTTAGAACGCACAAGTATAAGATCTACTGGATATCCAGCATTCCTGAAAGCAGCATAAAGAAGATGCGCTTTATCAAGGGAGTTTGCGATACAGTTATTCTCGATTTCTTTTATGTTTTTAGGGTAAGAGGATATGGTAAAAGAAGGGACTTCTACAAATCTAACGAATGAAAGAACCTCCTCATATATCTCTTGGGGGCTTATTGCCTTGGGTGTATAATCGCCACGGAGATTTTCCCTGAACCTTCTAACAACTTTTCCCCATCCATCAGCGAGACCAACTACTACTCTTGGAAGTATATATGGAGGGGGCACGCTGTCAGATTCAAGCATTAACGGAGGTAGATCATCTACCCTCCATTGTAAAATCTTTATGCCATATCCCCTTCTTATTTCCGGTGTTTCTATCCTCCACTGTTGCCAGGAGAGTTCAAAATCCCTTGGGGCAACAACTTCAATCATACCTGAAAGAGTGGGAGTTGAATCACCCAAAGTTACATCCATAATATATGGAGATTCATCCGTAATCTTTCCACTAACTATAACATTGAAGTCCAGGATATTTCCTAACCTTACTTCTCTCATAGTGAATTTTCTTTCATGTAGATTCTCATAGGGGGGAAATTGTGAATAGATAGAGATGTCTTCTATAGCAGCCTCACGGAGATGAAGGACCCTGCCATCATCAGTCACTGTCCTTGCAAAGCTGATTACAATCTCTTCATCATTCTTACGATAATTAACTATGATCGTTCCAGCCCCCCTCCCTTTTTCCAACATAACTTTCCTTATAATGCGAATCGAATAAATATAACTCGAATCGGTCAGGATAGTCAGCTTCTTCTTTGTCCATATATTGACATAGGCCATTTGTTCATATCCTGGCATATCAATAGCCAGTGCTTCCTTTAACAGGCTATCAGTTATATCTTCGGATGTAACCCAGAGACCCTCCCTTCTTTTCTTTGCAATGTCAAAACTTATTAAATCTTTTCGAAAAAAAGCAACAAGTCCGAGCTCTGTTACTGCATAGATAGAATCCTCAGTTATTTCAAGTATCTCACATTTATACTTTTCTCCCTCATTGGTATATATAATATCCTCTCTCCATAATTTTTCCTTCTTTATTCTTTGTGTAGAGCAAAGGGACAGGAAGATAAGCAGAATAATCAATACCTTTCTCATTAAACCTCCATATTGATATAAAGATAAAAAGTTAGTCAGAAGGTTTCAAGGTTTCAAGTAAAAAATATATGACCGAAGATCGGGAAGGGAGACGGATAACACTTAATTATTACTCCTTAATCCTAACTCAGAACTCAGCACTCTGAACTCGGAACCTAACATCTAAGACCTAATATCCCTGTCTACTCCGGGCTGCTTTCTTGCTTTTAAATCCTGCTATAATAAATATAATTGATACCATTATCATTAGAATACTAAATGCCTGCGATAAAGTTAAGAACTTAAGGACTAATGCACTACCTTCATAATAGCGGAAGTAGTCTATTACAAATCTATGTAATCCATATAAGCCAATGAATAAACTAAAATGAAATCCTGGAAATAGAACCTTTCTTCTAATACGCCACAGAATCCCAAATATTACCAGAAGACTCGCTGTTGAGATTAATTGTGTTGGTATAACCGGTAGACTCCACAGGGAATCGGATTCTATAAAACCTCTTTTTAAATGGCTCCAGTATACAGGCGGTAAATATCTCTGGGGGAATCGGATTCCTATGGCACAATTAGTTATTTTCCCAAAACAGCATCCATTTAAGAAACATCCAATCCTTCCAATAGCAATTCCAACTGCAAGTCCTGGTGCAATACTGTCAAGTACCTCCGGAATATAAAGTCTTTTTATTTTAAGGTAAAGAAGCCCCAATATGAGCCCTCCAATAAAACCACCATAGAAAACCATCCCCCCTTCCCAGATTTTGAATATCTCTATAAAATTTACTCTAAAATAATCCCAGTATTCTGCAACAAACCACAACCTGGCGCCTATCACCAATCCAATTATTAACCAGACCGAAAGAGATTGAATATAGATAGGTTCTATTCCTTTACGTTGTGCCAACTTTGATGATAAATGCATTGCGGTAAAATAACCAATCACAATCATAAGTCCGTAGGCGGGAATACGGAAATTACCTATTTCCAGTAAATATCTAAACATTTTCTGCTCCTTTTAACTCTGATCTTTTAATGTATGTATTAACCGGGCACTTTTCCAGTGCTGGTTCTAAGAGTTTATTATCATCGATTTTATCCCAGTGAACCACTGCAAGGTCTCCATCCATTGTCACTATTTCATCTTCGGTCACCTTTACGCAGAGTGTACAACCTATGCAACCCCGTGAACATACCTGTTTTACAGTTTTAACATCATCATATGAACAACAGGCAAGAAATATATCGTGCTTCTTGGAAATAATTTCGAAAAGTTCTCTCGGACATGTTCTCACACACACACCACAGGCTGTGCATCTTTCCTCTATAACATAAGGCAGACCTTTATCACCCATATCAATAGCATCAAACGGACATGCTTCCACACAATCACCAAGCCCCAGACATCCATATTGACACCCCTTATCACCCCCTAACAGATGAAGTGCAACACAGGTAGATATTCCCTTATAATTAGCCACTTGTTTTGCTACCTCATTGTCTCCAAGACATCGGTGAACAGCAACTTCTTCCCCACCTACCTCTACTACAACTCCCATTATCTCTGCTACCTGTAAGGCAACCTCCTCCCCACCTGCTTTACATCCATCCACTTCATACTCACCATGAGCTACCCCTTCTGCAAAAGCACTACATCCTGGCGCTCCACATGCTCCACAATCTATACCTGGTAGAACTTCCTGTATCTTTACTACCCTCTCATCTATAGTTACCTTGAATCGCTCTGCACTAAATATTAAAAAAATCCCAAAGAATAGAGCTATTCCACCCAAAATTCCAATTGGAATTAATATAGAAGCCATTAAATCACTCTTTCTATGCTTTCATTTAAAACTAGTATCTAAATCTCTTCGGTAAGTTTTAAGAATTCATGATATGGTATAGCCGTCCAGCTCTCTGCCTGTTCAGCTCCCATCTCCCTACTTATAAGAGATACCTTTGCTGCTGTTTTCTCATCCGGTGCTTCGTATATGTCAAGAAAATCATAGGGACCAAAAAGGGCATAATGATCGACAAATTTCACTTCAGGGCATTTTTCTTTTACCCTTTTCCTCCATTTTTCTCCAATAGATGCACGGTCCTTCATCTTCTTATTTACTTCGGTGGAGAGTTTTGTTAGTAATATGAATTTCAT
>SOIB01000150.1 GCA_004377355.1 Candidatus Stahliibacteriota bacterium
CTTAAGTTATGTCCTATCTTTTTAATTAACATTTTACATTTTTAATTATAGCGAAGTTAATTGTCTTCAATTGACTTCGATGCTATTGCAACTTGACCAACACTTATCCCACCATCATTGGGTGGAATATTATTATGATTGTAAACCTTAAAGCCTTCTTCTCTGAGTCTTTTTGTCCCAATGTTCCTTATGAAGAGATTCTGGAAGACACCTCCACTAAGAGCAACTTCATTTATTCCTGTTTCTTCTCTTAATAACTTAGAGACTTGCACCATCATCTCTACAACACTTCTGTGGAATTTGCTGGAAATATTTGACGCGTCAACCGAATTCATGAGGTCATCAACTATTGAACGTATAACAGGTGCTGAATCTATTAAATAGATTTCACCTTCTTTGTTGATATCAAAGCAATAAGTACCTTTCTTATCCTCATCCATAATCATTTCCAATTCAATTGCAGCCTGCCCGAGATATGTTATTTCATCTCTTATGCCAATAAGTGAAGAAACTGCATCAAAAAGCCTACCCATACTTGAAGTTTTTGGAGAATTTATTCCTTTATCAATCATAATTCTAAGTGTCTTCCATTTATCTAAGTCGAGTCTTTTCATGAATCCTATATCAAGATTTAGGAAATCTTCTCCCATCAGAGTGTAAAGGTTTGTTGCAGCCATTCTCCACGGTTCCTCTATTGCTTTCTCGGAACCAGGAAGAGGTTTGTATTTTAAATGTGCCTTTCTTTTATAGCCTTTTAGGTCCGCTATAAGAAATTCACTACCCCATATTGCACCATCTTCTCCATGACCAGTTCCATCCCATGCTATTCCAATTGCCTCTCTATTCACTCCATTATCAATAAGGCATGATGCTATATGAGCATGGTGATGCTGGACTTCAATAAGGAGTTTATCATTTTTTAGAGCCATCTTCTTTCCAATTTGAGTAGAATAATAAGTTGGATGTTTATCCACAGCAATAATCTCAGGATGAATATTGAATAGACCAATATAATGTTCAATACCTCGCTCATAGCTTTCCTCTGATTCCAGGGTTTCAAGGTGTCCTAAATGATGGCTTACAAAGATCTCATTACCTCGCGCAAGTGAGAATGTATTTCTTAGATGGCCACCGCATCCGAGAATGTTTCTCTTAAAATCTATAGGACTCCTTATTGGTTCTGGAACATAACCCCTGGAACGCCTCATCATGAGTCTGGAATCAGGAGAGGGAATTCTGAGTACAGAATCGTCCGCATGTATATGAATATCACGGTTATGCATGAGAAAATAATCTGCAATATCTCCTAATGATGAAAGTGCTTCCTCGTTTTTGAATATGATAGGCGCTCCTTTTCTATTCCCAGAGGTCATTACAAGAACATCAATATCTTTATCTTTGTGAAAAAGAAGGATATGAAGTGGTGTATATGGTAACATAAAACCAATGAATTTATTGTTGGGTGCTATTTCATAAGGCAGAGTGCATCCTTCCTTCTTCCTTAAAAGGAGTATTGGGGTCTTAGGGCTTTCTAATGACTCTTTTTCTTCATTTGAAAGATGAACATACTTTTTTATTACCTCATCATCCTTTGCCATCAGAGCTAGGGGCTTATTTGGACGTTTTTTTCTCACTCGAAGAAGACTTACAGCCTCCTTATTTTTTGCATCGCATGCTAAGTGAAAACCACCCAGACCCTTTATTGCAACAATCTTTCCACTTTTTAATAATTTTATGGTTTTGTCTATTGGGTTACCGTTAATCTCTTTTCCCTTTCGATCCACCAAACTCACCTCTGGTCCACATAAAGGACATGCATCTGGCTGGGCATGAAAACGTCGATCTCCAGGGTCTTCATATTCAACTTTACAATCCCTGCACATCTTGAATTTTTTCATTGTGGTATTCTTCCTGTCATATGGCAATTCCTTAATGATAGTGAATCTTGGTCCACAGTTGGTACAATTGATGAATGGATAATCATGTCGCCTATCAGAGGGGTCGAGTAATTCCTTCTTACAATCTTCGCATATGGCTATATCCGGAGAGACAAGTGTGATTTTCTCATCCTCTTTTCGGCTGTACTTTATAACAAAATCTTTATATCCTTTAACAGGAAGTTTTTTGCTTTCAATTCCTTTTATACGTGCGAGTGGAGGTGACTGTTCCTTTATTTCTCTAATTACATTCTCAATACTTGAACGCGAACCTTCAAGGTCAACAATAACTCCCTTTGTGTTGTTAAACACAAAACCCTTAAGGTTATAGTTCTTTGCAAGTCGATATATAAAAGGACGGAATCCTACTCCCTGCACGATCCCTTTTATTTCTAATCTCTTTCGCTCTTTTACCATGTTAACACCCAAAATTATTACCCCCTCAAGATATAATTACAATATTTATTGTCAAGGGAATGGTCGCTTCGCTCCATTGCAAAATGCAAAATGAGAAATTATAAGTCATATATGTGTTAATACTCTCGGTGCTTGACAGTTAATACTCTCGGTGCTTGACAGTGTGACAATATCATATATCATTCTCTTTCATTTTTTCACGTGCTCTTTCGTATAGTTTACCAAGGGATGAATATTTCAGTTGGTAGAAGAGGGGGTATTTTAGTATCTCTGTGTATTTTAAACCTGCTTTATCCTTTAATAATATGAGAAGTTCAACGCGTAGTCTCTTACCTTTAATGGTATTTGTATTTATATCTTGTATTTCAATGCCCTTATCTTCCTCGAATCTTCTTATTACTTCTTCAGAAGGTTTAAAGATATAATCCTCTTTTCTTCTCCTTTTTGATTTGGTTTTAACCTTCCTTCTGTTAAATTGTTTAAGTGCTTTCTCTATAAAATCACTCTCTCCTATTACACCTCCTAATTTCGTATTCTTAACCTCTATATCCTTATTCGTCCATTCATTAAGGAGTTCTTTAAATCTCTCTATTCTTTTGAAAATACCTTCAACAAATTTATTATCAACTATACTTGAATCATATCCACTGAAGTATTCATGTATACTTGACCACCTGTATCTATAAGGATCAGAAACCTCTCCTTTCCTTACAGGATTTAATAAAACATATACAATTGCCATGTCTAAATACCTATCCTCCTGGATTAAAGTTGATTTGTATCTTCCCTGGAATACATAACCCTTACCACCTTCCCTCTTTCTGTAATATATACCATATTGAGCGTTTAATTGTTTCATAAAATCAGACAATCTCTCTGAACTATTTTGTAGTATTAGATGGTAATGGTTATCCATTATACAATAAGCCAATATCCTCATCTTTAATTTCTTTGATTTTTCTTCTAAAGCAGAAAGAAAATAATCCTTTGCCTTATCATCGGAGAAGATATCCACTCCTTTTATCCCCCTATTCATCACATGATGATATGCACCTTGATAGGTGATCCTTGCTCTATTCATAGCTCTATTTTAATCTGCAATGTCATACTGTCAAGCACCGAGGGAAA
>SOIB01000022.1 GCA_004377355.1 Candidatus Stahliibacteriota bacterium
ACGGGAGACAGGAATTGGGGGTTAGGTTTTAGGTGATAGGTTCTGAGTTCCAAGTACTAAGTTTAAAATTAGAATTAAAGGACTAGAAGCGAAAAAGAACTACACTGGAATATGTTGATTATTTTAGTTTTTAGAGTTTTATTGATAAGCAGGTTAACTATTCTCGAGGGTAGTAGATCTTAGGATTTATATTATATTTGTTTAATTTAATGTAGATATTCTGTCTGGTCATTCCTGCTGTTTTAGCAGATTTACTTACATTCCCACCTGACATCTTTAGTAGATTCCTGAGATATTTCTTTTCAAACACCTCTTTAGCCTCTTCATAATCGAGGATATTTGATGGCTCCTGTTCTTCTCCTTTTACTACTCTTTCGGGTAGGTGTTCCGGTAATATTGTATCATCCTGGCAGATTATTACAGCTCTTTCTATGGCATTCTCCAGTTCTCTTACATTCCCTGGCCAGGAATAACGCATTAAGACTTCCATAGCTTCTTGGGAAGTGTTTTTAATTTCCTTGTGGTTCTTTTCGGAATATATGTCAAGGAAATGATTCATAAGCAAAGGAATGTCGCTCTTCCTATCTCGGAGTGGAGGGAGCTGTATTTTTACTACATCTAATCGATAGAAAAGATCTTCTCTAAACCTTCCTTCTTCAACAGCTTCTTCCATATTTTTGTTGGTTGCAGCGATTATCCTTATATCCGTCTTTTTCTCTTCTGTGGAGCCAACCGGATAGAATGTTCTATTTTCTAACACTCTTAGTAATTTAGATTGAAATGTGGTTAAAGTTTGCACTATCTCATCAAGAAAAATCGTTCCTCCATCAGCTATTTCAAACAATCCCTCTTTATTTTTATTTGCTCCTGTAAATGCTCCTTTTGTATATCCAAATAATTCACTTTCCAGCAGTGACTCAGGTAGAGCGCTGCAATTGATTGCTACAAATCGATTTTCTTTCCGTGGTGAATTAAAGTGAATTGCCTTTGCAACAAGTTCTTTCCCTGTTCCTGATTCACCTTCGATCAGGACTGTAGCTTCAGCAGAGGCAACCCTTTCAATAAGTTCAAATACATCCTGCATCTCTCCACTTTTACCTAATATTCCAGAAAAACTATATTTTTCTTCAGCTACCTTCCGTAGAGACTGGTAATCCTTAAGTAGAGTACTTTGTTCTATTGCTCTTTTCAGTATTTCTTTTATTGCTTTTGGACTAAAAGGTTTTTCAACAAAGTAAAAAGCCCCTAATTTCATTGCCCTTACTGCAAGGTCAATAGACGCATGCCCTGTCATAACTACAATTGGAAAATCAGAATCCAAATTTTTCATTTCATTTAGAACTTCTATACCGTTCTTATCAGGCAGTACCACATCAAGTAATCCTACATCAAAATCTACTACCTTGAATTGATTAAGCCCATCATCTGCATTCGTTGCTGTAGCCACTAGAAATTCATCCTTTAGACCCTTTTTGAGTAGCTTCAATAATTCTTCATCATCATCAATTATTAGGAGTTTATTCTTCAATACCTTCCTCCTTTAATACCTTCTTAGAAATATAACTCACTTTCATTACTTCATATTAAATATATATAAAAATATCATTTTGTCAAGATATTTTGTCAAGAATTTTCTAAAATTGTTTAATCAATATTAATAAATTTTGTTTATATAAAAGATTTATATAATTGATATTCAGTTGATTATTTGTTAAAGTTTTTTTACTATTATTTCTAATTGTCGAATTATATTGATGCTCAGATGGTTATCTAAATATTCTATTTCTTTTTTTATTTAAACTGAAATTATTGGTGTTTTTCGCTAATCCTCGTGTTGAATAATAGAAGCATTGCCTTCCTTAAGGGTCGTTACTTTTGATATTGCATCCTTTCCTTTTAAATTTGAAAATTCTGAAATTTTAATTTCACCTTTTTCTATTATGAATGTTCCATTACCTTTGGACGAAAAGATTGTAACTGTACAATTCATTTTATTGATTTTAAGAGTATGAAGGAAATCAACCAAGCTTACCTCTTCAAGATTTATAGTATCTCTATCTTTGTCTATTACTTCTTTTATCGATTGGAAGGAATTTAGTCGTTTTTTTACTTTTTTTATGAGTGTATTCATTTCAAATGGTTTTGTTATATAATCAGTTGCACCTAATTCATAGCCTTTTGAATAATCCTTAAGCTCAGATTTTATAGTGAGTAACGTAAAAGGAATAAGAGGATGTTGTTTTCTTACTTCCTTCAAGAATGCAAGACCATCCATTTCTGGCATAACAACATCTGATATTATCAAATCTGGAATTTCATTTTTTAGTTTAGAAAGTCCATCTTTTCCATCAGTTGCTGTTCGTACAGAATAACCTGCTCTTTCCAGTGTCTTTTTTAACATTATCCTAAGTGCCTTATTGTCTTCTACTACCAGAATCATTTATCTCCCTCTCTTCTGTTTCTGGGCTCTCTTCTCTCTTTTCCTGAACGTCTATCTATAAGATGATAATCAATAGGTATTTCAATTATAAATTTTGTACCTTTATGCGGGGCACTTTCTACCGATATTTTTCCAAAGTGCTCATTAACTATTTTTTTTACGAGTGAAAGCCCAATTCCATATCCACCTTTTGTTGATTTAAATTTCATAAATATTGAATTAATTTCTTCATTAATCCCTGTTCCATTATCTGCTACCCATATTTCAACCCTATTATTGCCTACAGGCTTTCCACCTACTTCGATGGCTCCATTCTTACCAACTTCTTCATATGCGTTATTAATAAGGTTTATAAATACCGATTTCATTAGACCTTTGTCGCAGAGAATTGGTGGAAAATCCTCATCGAATTTGAAAGAAATAGAAGGCTCATTTGCTTTGAGATTGCCAATTACAATAGAAGCAGCGTTTCTAATTAGGTCCTTAATATCAACTTCATCAATATATAACTCAACTGGACATGTTAACGTCAATGTATCCATTGTTATTTGATGTAGATGGTCGAGTTCATCAAGTAGAATTTCTACTACTTCATTTCCCTCGTCTTCTGGTAATTGGCGTAATTCTTCAAGTCCCAATTTTACACCGGAAAGAGAATTTTTTATTTCATGACTAATTATTGATAGACCTTCATTAAAATCTATTTCGTGTTTCATTGTTTCTATATTAACCCAATTACTCTTTTCCGATATTAATAATATATATTTTGGTGTCAAGGCATTAATCCCCTCCCAACCCTATTTTGTTATCTCGCAAAGTGCGCAAAGTAAATAGTAAATGTGTAAATGAGTATATGGGTAAATGAGTTAAATTTTCTAAAACTAATGACTGAAGAATGTTGACTAACGGCTAGCCATAGGTATCTGGCGAGGGTTGACTTTTATTTTAAAGAGGGTAGATTGATGTTATGATTCTTCTATTGTTATTGCTTGGAAGTTCCATAATGATAGGTAAAATTGAAGGTATAGTTGGTCCTATAACAGCTAGCTATGTCACACGGACAATACAGAGCGCAGAGGATGAGAAGGCAGAAGTATTAATTTTCCTTATTGACACACCGGGTGGTTTGGATGAAGCTATGAGAGATATAATAAAGGAAGAGTTGAATGCTTCTATTCCCATTGTAATTTATGTACATCCTTCGGGGGCTAGGGATGCTTCGGCAGGAGTATTCATTACGTTAGCTGCTCATATAGCTGCTATGACACCCGGTACCAATATTGGTGCAGCTCATCCTGTTGCTATTGGCCCTGGAGGTAGAGGTAGAGATGAGGAACAAGGTATTGATGAGACTATGCAGGAGAAGATGACTCAGGATGCAGCAGCCTATATACGTTCTATCGCTGAAAAGAAGAACAGGAATGTCAATTGGGCTGAGGATGCTGTTCGAAAGTCTGTATCTGCTACTGCAGAAGAAGCGCTTAAACTGGGTATTATTGATGTCATTGCTGAGTCAGTGGATGAACTTTTAGAAAAGATAGATGGAATGGAGGTGGAATTAGTCGGCTTCACAAAGAAACTGAATACAAAAGATGCGGTTAAAAAGGAGATTCCAATGACCTGGAGAGAAGAATTTTTGAAAATAATTTCTAATCCTAATATTGCATATATTTTATTCATTTTAGGATTTTATGGATTAATATTTGAGATAACACATCCAGGTGCAATTATTCCAGGTCTTCTTGGTGCTCTTTTTCTTGTGCTGGCATTCTTTGCCTTTCAAACATTGCCAATAAATTACACTGGAGTAGGGTTAATTATATTAGGGATTGCTATGTTTGTTATGGAGGTTCTAACTCCCACGTATGGACCGCTAACTTTAGGAGGAATAGTAGCTATGACATTAGGTTCTTTGATGTTGTTAAATACCAATGTACCATTTTTGCAGATATCTAAATCTGTAATAATTGCGGTTGTAGGAACAACCGCTGCATTCTTCTTATTTGCATTAGGTGCTGTGATAAGAGCAATGAAGCGTAAACCTGCAACAGGAAAGGAAGGTCTTATTGGTGAAATAGGAACAGCAGAAGGTGATATAAATTCCACAGAGGGCAAGGTATTCATTCACGGAGAATACTGGAATGCTGAATCAAGCGAAATGATTAAAGAAGGAGAAAAGGTGGAGGTTTTAGAAGTCGAGAGATTAAAACTAAAAGTTAAAAAAAAGGAGGAATAATGTTTGCTTTAATAGTTGTTGGGTTCATAGTTCTAATACTTCTGGCAAATGCAATAAATATCCTGCAAGAATATCAGAGGGCAGTTGTATTTCGACTCGGTAGATACGTTGGTATAAGGGGTCCGGGGTTCGTTTTGATCATCCCGTTTATAGAGAAGATAATTCGTGTTGGTCTTCGGGTGGTTACCTACGATGTGCCAACCCAGGATGTAATAACCAGAGATAATGTGTCTGTTGAGGTGAATGCTGTAGTCTATTTCAGGGTTATGGAACCAGGTAAGGCAATAATCGAGGTAGAAGACTTCCTCTTTGCAACTTCTCAGATAGCACAAACTACTCTTCGAAGTGTTGTAGGTAGTGCAGAATTGGACGAACTCCTCTCAGAACGCGAAAAACTCAATAAACAGCTAGCGGATATCATAGATAAAGAAACAGACCCCTGGGGTATCAAGGTGACAACAGTTGAGATCAAGCATGTTGGCCTTCCCACTGATATGCAGAGAGCTATGGCAAAACAGGCGGAGGCAGAAAGGACTAGAAGAGCAAAGGTTATCCATGCAACAGGAGAACACCAGGCTGCAGAGAAGCTTTTGGCTGCGGCAAAGGTAATGGAACAGTCAGATATTACTCTTCAACTCCGATATCTACAGACCCTGAGTGAGATCGCTGCAGAACAAAACTCAACCATTCTATTCCCCATACCAATAGATCTAATCAAGCCGTTCATGAAGTTTTTTAAAGAGAAATAAGAGAGAAATAAAAGAGAAATATATACAAATAAACCAACAATAGGCTGGATCACATACTACTTCCCGCCAATGGGAATGGGAGGTATCCAGCGAACTTTTTATATTCCAAGATATCTAAAAATGTTGGGATGGAAGGTTAACGTCTATACTCCACATCCTCCTCATTCATATCCAGTAGATAAGACTATAAGTGAATGTAATGGTTTGAATGTAATAAGAACCTTCTGTCCTGATCCTTTACACCTACTCAGAGGAGGTTTCAAGTCGGTCGGGATGGGAAGACTTGACTACTTAACATTTCCGGATAATAAGGTTCCCTGGTTACCTTTCCTTTATAAGAATCTTCGAAGTATGGATGTAATTGTAACTTCTCTACCTCCTTTTTCGCTTCTTCTTTCAGGATTATTTTATAAAGATATCCCATGGATAATTGACTTCCGAGACCCCTGGGTGGGCAGTTTTCTTGGTCAATATAGATTTAATTGGGAAGAGAAACTTGCAATGAAACTGGAGAGGTATGCAGTAAAAAAGGCATCTCTTTGTGTCACAGTAACGAAGAATCATTTAGAATATCTTAAATCTTGTTATCCCGATTACTCGGAGAGGTTCTATTTAATCAGGAATGGATATAATGAGGATGGCTTTCCGGAGAGATTAGGTATGGGGAGAAAACAAGATATAGTGATAACATATATGGGAACGTTAAATAAACTCAGACCAATTGAATATGTTTTTGAAGGACTTATGAAATTATTTAAAGAAAGGTCTGATATAAAGGATAATATTGTATTCAAGCATATAGGTTATTCGGTTGGTGTTAATATCAAGGAACAGGCTGAAAAAGCGGGAATCAAACAGTTTGTAGAGACGGGTTACCTGTCCCATAAGGATGCTCTTATAGAGCTTCTTGATTCGGATATTCTAGTTTTGCTTGGTGTCAAGGGTGAACAGGATAAAGAGATAATACCGGGAAAACTCTATGAATATCTTAGATCCGGAATACCAATCGTTGCAGTTACAACTAATGAGGAAATTGAAAAGCTTGTTAGCTCGCAAGGTATACGCTGTGGTTATAATGCAGACGAGATAGCACAAGGTATCTTGAAAATAATTGAAAATCCGCACTTTTTCAAATCAATTAAAAATTACAAAGGTTTTTCATGGGAAAATCTCGCGAAGGAATACTCAAAACTCATCTGGTCAGTTTTATAGTTGTGAACTATAATGGTGGAGAGTATTTACACCGATGCCTATCGTCAATAGAGAAGGAAGCTTTCGATTATGAATGTATATTGATTGATAATGCATCAATTGATAATACGCGAGAAGTAATTGAGAAATTCAATATCATTTCAATATTTAACGAAGAGAATAAAGGTTATCCGCTAGCTATAAATCAAGGGATAAGAAAGGCAAAGGGAAAATATATATTTCTCCTCTCGCCAACAACCTTCCTCGAAAAGGGTTCTGTGAGTAAGATGCTCGAGGAAATAAAGCCCAATGATATCGGTATAGTTGCACCTATGCTTATTGATTTGGAAGGTGAAATAATACATTCAATAAGGTCTATCCCAACTCCTATTTCATTTATTTTGGAAGGAATTGGCGCTTCGAAGCTATTCCAACGTGTTAAATTTATAAAGAAGTGGAAACTTCCCTACTTTGATTATTCCAAAAGTGGTGAAGTTGAACAACCAATGTCGTGTGCACTTCTTATAAAAAAAGAGGTATTTAAAGAGATTGGTTTATTCGATGAAAGATTCTTTCTATATTTTTCTGATGTTGACTTCTCAAAACGTTTGCTTGGGAAATTTAAGACACTTTATTTATCAACCACTAAAGTAATACACAAGTTGGGAGGGACCACAGCTCTTTTAGGTCCCAGAAGAATTCGAATTCGTAACAGGGATTTCGTTTCCTACCTAAAGAAACACCACCCCGCATCACTCATATTTTTAGGGATATTAATTATTGTAGTTGGAGAACTCCACTACCTATGCTCCAAACTTATCCAGTCTCTGGGAGTGGGCAAGAAGTAGGGAGGTGAGGTAGAGGGTGGGTATTCTACCTATATCGCCTTTAGCACATTCACTTTCATTAAATGCAGATATGTTACTTATCCGAGCCCATTTAGATACTATAATAACTGGAACGGGATGCCAGGAATGAGCTTTGTAAGTTGCAGGGGTTGAATGGTCACCCGTTACAGCAAGAACAGCAGGAGATAAATCCATAATCCTAGGAATTATCTTATCAACCTCTTCTATCTTTTCTACCTTCTTTTCGAAATTTCCATCTTCTCCGTATGAATCCACCTTTTTTATATGTATATAGAAATAGTCGTAATCATTATATGATTCTTCAAAGAATTTTATTTCGTCTTCTATTGTTTTAAGTCCGTACTTAACATCCATACCAATCAGTTTAGTAAGCCCAAGGTACATCGGATAAGTGGCGATTGACATTGGCTTCAGTTTATAAATTTCAGGGAATTTTGGTATTTTCGGAGCGCCAGATATCCCACGCAGTATAATTCCATTTGGAGGTTGGTCAATATCCTTTAGGACATTCCTAGCCTTCTCTGTTACTTTATTGATAATATTGGCTGTCCTTATAGCTTTATCATCAGACGTTCTTGGTTTTGATTCGAGTAATTTTTCCCCTGCTACATGGGGGTCGGTGTCAGTTACTTCCTCGCTTAAGTCCTCTCCACGGAGCCGGATAACAAAACGGTGTTCCTCACCACTCACAAATGAAACTTTTATCCCATCTATTCCCTTTATCTCCTTGTTGAGTTGTCTGACCAGTTCTTCATTTACTTTAGTTGGTATCCTTCCTGCTCTTCTATCAATCACAACACCATCTTTCACTATACAGAAGTTACCACGTGATGTAAGGTCTCCCAGAGAGACTTCCATACCTACACCTAATGCTTCGAGTATTCCTCTACCTATCTGGTATTTAATGGGGTCATATCCAAAAAGGGATAAATGAGCAGGACCACTTCCCGGGGTTATTCCTGGAAAGATTGGGTCAAGGAGCCCGGCAGAGTTGAGTTTCGCCAGTTTATCGAGATTTGGGGTTCGAGCGACTTCCAGGGCAGTTTTGCCTTTAAAAGGCAAACCTCCAACTCCATCAAGAATGAGAAGAACTATCTTTCCCTCACCCTCTTTAACGATATCAGGTAATATTGTTAGGGGGTCTATCATATTAATTAGGTAGATACCTTCTCTTTCTTAATGTGCTTTTTATCAGGTCCTATATAATGACCATCCCATACAGGGTCGGTTAAATCATGCATCCTGTCATCATATTTTATCAGACCCTCGTTATAACCTGTATCCTGTAGGGCAAGTGCTGCATCTTCATCGGCAGGTTTAACTTTGTACTCTTTTGCCACTTCGAGGAATTTCTTATGATGGTCCCTAATGAAACAGGGCATTATCCAGTTTCCATGATCTTCAGGCTTCCTTTTGTAACCATAATCATACTGCCACTCTCTTATCGACTTAAAGAAGTCTGAATGAATGATATCGTTTAGGTTACCACCTTCTTTAAATACTTCATTAACATTATGAACTGTATAAGGAACAAAGACACAGGGCATAACATCACCATTCCAGTCAATATAGAAATATCCACCAGGCCTTGCTCCTGCAATACAACCGTCTGAAGCTGTTGCAGTGCTCCAGAAGTCAGCTACAAAGATATCATCTTTTCGGAGGAGTTGCCATTCCCATTCGTACAATTTAGCTCTCTGTTCTGGAGTAGGCATAAGGTCGAGTGTGTACTCTCGTCCAATAGGCATGTACTGGAACATCCAACCGTAGATAGCACCCATTTTATGGAAATAGAAATCCCTGAATTCGCTCGTAGTTATAACGTCAAGGTTATTCCTTGTTGCCGTTATTGAGATACCAAAGGGGGTTCCTGCTGCTCTTAGATTGTTCATAGCTTCTAGTATCCTGTTAAATACTCCTTTCCCTCTTCTTTTATCAGTTTCCTTCCGTAATCCCTCCACAGAAATTGCTGGTGTAATATTACCCAGTTCTGCCATCTTTTTTGCCACTTCTTTATCAATCAACATTCCATTTGTGTACATCAAGAAATATGAATCATTGTATTTTTCATATAGATCAAAGATAGTATTTCCCTCATCTTTATACATAAGTGGTTCTCCACCTGAGATTACAAAGAACCTCATCCCCCAGAATTCTCTTGCCTGGTCGATAACCTTGGTAAGAACATCCCAGGATAGTTGCTCCTTAAACTCAGCTCCCGACGCAGCGTAACAACCAATGCAACGGAGATTACATTGCTTACAGGGGCTCAAAGTCATAAATACGGGAGGACGTTCTCCATATTTTTTAACGTAATCTATCCTTTGATAAAAACCTCCAAAGAAAACATTTCCCAGAAAGACTCGGAGGAGTCCCCTGATAGATTGTTTAGAAAGGTTGCCTTTGACAACTGCACGGTCAATGCTACGGAATATTGATCGGCCCATATAATATTTATCTTCCTGAACCTTAATTGGTCTATTATCTGGGTTCTCTTTTATGAGGTCTTTATATATCCTGGCTTCCATATTTTTTATAAGCCAATGCCTTAGCGTTCTATTATTTATTGCAATATTTGTTAGAGATGACAGAGTTCTGAAAGCCGCTTTTTTTACTATTTTCATCATTCCTCCTCGAGGCTGATTAACTTTTCTTTATTCTCTTCTTGTGGGTCAAATTTTTCTTTATTCTTATATTTTTCCGTAAACTTATAATATAGTTTTTTGTTATGAATGCAACCTGGGTCTGGTCCACTAAAATTCCCGATATATTGATGTGCCCTTGCACTATAACCCCTGTAGCTTCCTTTATCCTCTGGAAGACACCTACAATTTATAACTTCTCGTGTTTTTAATATATCCATAATAGGATGTTCATTCCCTTTAGAGATCCAGTTCTAATCCCAATTTTTTTATAAACAACCTGAGGGAGTCCAGATTTGCAGAATATAGCACCCATTTTTTATAACGTCTCTTGATTATTAGACCTGCTTCCTCCAGTTTCTTAAGATGGTGGGAAATTGTTGGTTGAGTTAGTTTTGAGGATTTTACAATTTTGGAAACACTTTTCTCTCCTTCGCCGAGTAACCTTAGTATCTTTAAGCGTGTCTTATCACTAAGTAAATTTAAAATTCTTATAATTTCCATGAATCCTCCTCCTATTTCATATAGACGGGTGTCTATATGAAATAGATAGTCTATTTTTCTAAAATGTCAAGGGATTTCTTGCTTTTAATTCATAATAAATATTATGAATTAAAGGGTTTTAAGGGTGCAAGGATAAGTTAGTCTTCAGTCTCTGGTCTTTAGTCGTCAGTCTATTTAACTAGTTTACCAATATACTAATTAAACTGATAACTATTAACTATATCTCTGTGTTCTCTGTGTCTCTGTGGCAAAAACTGGCTCTTGACAATTCACTTACCTTCTGCAAATATAGTTTCATTATGAGAGTCGCTATCTTGAGTAATTCCTATGGAGAGGATCGTTCTGGAGCACTTATCGCAAAAGAGTTAAAAAGGCTATGCCCGGTGATTGAGATTGTTTCTTTCCCTTTTATATCATTTGGTGAAGAATATAAGAAGAGAGGGATAAATGTAATCGGAGGCAGCGCTCCACCTCCCTCTGGAGGATTCTTTTTAAAAAGTTTAAGTGGTTTAATTATGGATTTAATTGAATCTATTAATCTTCCATTTAACTATATTAAAGTGCTTCATAAGAACAGAAGTACAGGAGAGCATATGATTGTGGTTGGTGATGTCCCTCTCTTAATTATGGGGTGGATAAGTTTTCGTACGAAATCATATTTTCTTGCACCATGTAAGTCTGGTTGGATGGCTCCACATCTATGGATAGAGGAACAGATAATGAAAAAATGTACAAAAACTGTCTTCACACACGATGAACTAACTGCTTCGAATTTAAGAAAAAAAGATATCGATGCTCAATTTCTCGGTAATCCTATGATGGATGAACTTACCCCGGAGAATCGATATAATCCACCAGAGGGAAAAATTCTTATAGGTGTTCTCCCTGGTTCCAGGGATGAATCGTATGGAAATATGGAAAGGATAGTAAAAGTTATACATGCCATTAAGCGAAGACGAAAGGATATTCATTTTGCAGTTTCAGTAGCAGATACAGTGTGTTATAACAGAATGAGAAGAGGGCTTACTGGTTTAGAGAAAGATGTAGATATCATAAAAGGAGCCTTTGTTGATATCCTAAAGAATTCAAAATTGGTAATTAGCCTTGCAGGGACTGCAACAGAACAGGTTGTTGGTTTTGGAATACCTGCTGTATCCTTTGTTGGCACCGGAGCTCAAACTACGAAGAGGCGGCTTTTAGGGCAAAAGAAATTGCTGGGAAAGGCATTTAGATTTATGAGATATAATTCAGAAGAGATAGCATGCGAAATAGAGAAAATCTTAGAGGATAAAAATCTTCGTGAGGTTATGGGTATGGAGGGTAGAAAGAGGATGGGAGTGCCCGGAGGTGCAAAGAGTATAGCAGAGTATATTCTGAAAAACGAAGGGATTTTATGAAGGCATCAGTTGTTCTACCTACTTATAATAGAATGCCAATACTAAAATATTGTATCTCTTTTTTAATGAATCAGACGCCTTGCGAGTATGAGGTTATTTTAATAGATGATTGTTCAACCGATGGCACCCAAAATTTTATTTCAAAAACCAATTATCCCAAACTTCATTATACAAGGTTACCTGTGCAAAAAGGTCCATATTATGCAAGGAATAAAGGTATTGAACAAGCAATAGGGGATATAATCATATTTATTGATTCCGACGTTATTGTGTTTGGTGATTTTGTAGAAGACCACATTAGTGTTCATGAAAGGAGAGATGACCTTGTCCTTCAGGGAATGGTTAGGCACGTTAACAGGATTGAGGATGTATCTTTAAAGAGATATTATCTCCCTAATGCACTATGTCTAAAAACATTCATCACACAGAATGTTTCTGTCAGAAAAGAATACTTAAAGGAGGTAGGTGGTTTTTCAGATTTTGGTCCAACAATGGGATATAAGGACATTGATATGGGACTACATTTGCAGGAATTAGGATTAAAATGGGTGTATGGAATAAGGAGATGTAAAGCCTTCCATATTGATGGGGTTACAACAGAAGAGAGTCTCAATAAAACCTTTGAGAAATGGAAAAAACAAGGTGCATCTGCTTACTATTTTGTAAGAAAATGGGGTAGACTGGGAGAAAAATACGCTCATACAAAGAGAGCATTGTTTTTCTCTAAAGCCCTTAGTACCCATAGATGGATAGAAAAGAAGAATATCAAACGAATGATGGTGCATAGTAAGAAGAATCTTAAATTGTTCTGGATTGTTCTTAAAGGCATTGCAAGATATCATTATAGGAGAAAGGGAATAGAGGAGGCAAAGAAGGGATGAAAATCGCATTTTTAGTTGGGAGATTTCCAACCTTATCAAAGACCTTTATCCTGGATCAAATAGTGGGTTTGATAGAGCGCGGGCATGAGGTGGATATTTTCTCAGGCAGTAGAGGTAAATATTCTAAGGTTCATCCTGATGTTAGGGAATATGATCTCCTCGCTAAAACTTACTATCGGTATAGTCCCATCAAAGCTATTAGACTTTTTATTCAATATTCCCCAAAAAATTATCTTGTCTTGTTCAAATCTTTAAACATCTTTAAGTATGGTAAGAACGCACTTTCGCTAAGACTGTTCTACGCTACACTTCCCTTCTTGAGAAAAGGTCCTTACGATATTATTCATTGCCATTTCGGTTCGAAGGGCATTTTGGGTGTTCTGCTCAGAGAGCTTGGTGCCATAGAGGGGAAAATTGTTACTTCTTTTCATGGCTATGATGCTAACGCTTATCCCCGGAAACACGGTAGGGATTTATACAAACTCCTATTTCAAAAGGTTAATTTATGTACTGTGAACACTGATTTTACAGGTGAAAGGGTTAAAGCCTTGGGGTGTCCAGAGGATAAGATTGTGAAACTTCCAGTAGGATTGGATATTACAAAGTTTCCTTTCATTGAAAGGAAACTTAATTCAGTTGATAATATAAAAGTTTTAACGGTTGGTAGATTGGTTGAGAAAAAGGGGCTAAAGTATTCTATAAAGGCTGTAGCTAAAGTGCTAAAAACGTATCCAAATCTTCAATACCAGATTGTAGGAGATGGAGCACTCAGAAATCAACTCCACAAGCTGATTAGACAACTGGATATCGGGGATAAAGTCAAATTGTTAGGATGGATGAATCAGGATGAAGTCCGACAGCTTTATGCTAAAGCTCATATTTTTATTCTTTCAAGTGTAACTGGTAGAGATGGGGACCAAGAGGGCCAGGGTCTGGTTTTGCAGGAGGCTCAGGCCATGGGCTTGCCGGTAATATCTACCTTGCACAATGGGATACCTGAGGGTGTGTTGGATGGCAAATCCGGTTTCCTCGTACCAGAGCGTGATGTGGACGCCATAGCTTTAAAGTTACAACAGCTTATTCTGCATCCTGAAATCTGGCCAGAGATGGGCAGAGCTGGACGTCAATTTGTTGAGAATCATTATGACATTAAGGAGTTGAACGATCAACTGGTGGAAATTTATCAAAGATTATTGAGAGGAGAATTACCATAAATGTTTATAATATATGGAGGAAGCGAGGGGTAATGAGAGGGTCAGTTATAGTGGTAAGTTATAATCGCGCGTTTCTTCTTTCTCATTGTGTGGAGAAACTGCTCGATCAAGCGGCAGAGGATTACGAGTTGATTGTAGTGGATGATGGCTCTACTGATAGAACAAAAGAATTGATGCGAAAAATAAAAGACCCCCGCTTTATCTATATTCGAAATGATAAAAAGATGGGACAACCGGTTTCAAGAAATAAGGGGATAAAGAAGGCCAGGGGGGATATTATAATATTCATAGACTCAGATGTTCTTGTGGATGAGAATTTTATTAAAGATCATCTTAAATTGCATGAAAAGAATAATAGGCTGATCGTTCAAGGGATGGTGAGACATATAAAGAAGCCACAGGATTATGGGAGGTTCACTCTACGTATCGATGGACTCTGCCTTGTAGGATTGGTTACACAGAATGTCTCGGTTAGGAAGAAATGGTTAGAAGAAGTAGGTAGTTTTGATGAGTCCTTTGGTGATACGATGGGGTATATGGATGTGGAGATAGGGAGAAGATTGAGAGGTATAAGCCTTTCGACCATTTATGCGTGGAAGAGTTGTATTGGATGGCATGTGGATGGGTACGAGACAGATAAACGCTTAAAATCTGTTTTTAGTAAAGCTTACGAGAGGGGGAAAAATGCAGTCAGGTTTTCAAAAATGTATGGAAAACATGTGGCTGCCAGACATCTTAAGAAGAATTATGTCTATCTGATAACACGCTTATTTGGAACAGATCAATGGGTAGAGGATAAAGGGGTAAAATATATTTTATCTCATAGAGATAGTTTTATATACCCAATCTTGAAATGGGTTATTAAATATCATTACAGAGCAAAAGGTATAAGAGAAGCAATGAAAGAGTAGCTGGTGATTAGGATTCCTTGACAAGAAAAACTTTTAGGGTAGTATTTAGAGGTAAAAAAGGAGGATTTATTGCAGAAAAGAAGAGTAATGATAATGGGAGCAGCAGGTCGTGATTTTCATAACTTCAATACTTTTTTCAAGGGAAGTGAACAGTTTGAGGTTATTGGTTTTACTGCGACTCAGATACCGGATATAGCTGATAGGAAATATCCTTCTATTCTTGCTGGAGAGAATTATCCAGAGGGCATTCCTATATATAGGGAAGAAGAATTAACTCAATTAATAAAAGAAAAATCCATTGATTTAGTGGTATTTGCATACAGTGATGTTTCTCATCAATATGTTATGGACAGTGCATCTAAAGTATCTGCAGCAGGAGCAGATTTCATGCTACTTGGACCCAAATCCACACAAATAAAGTCTCAAAAGCCACTCATTTCAATATGTGCGGTGAGGACAGGCTCAGGGAAAAGTCAGACTACCAGGTATGTTTCAGGGATTCTAAAGGAAATGGGAAAGAGAATTTCTATTATAAGGCATCCCATGCCTTATGGTGATTTAGCTCGTCAGAAAGTTCAAAAATTTACATCCCTGGAGGATATGAAAAAAGCTTCATGTACAATAGAAGAGATGGAGGAATATGAACCCCATATTAATATGGGGAATACTGTTTTTGCTGGAGTGGATTATGGGTTAATCCTGCGCGAAGCTGAGAAGGAATCAGATGTTATTGTCTGGGATGGTGGTAACAATGATTTTTCATTCTACTCATCTGATCTCTATATAGTTGTACTTGACCCTCACCGACCAGGTCATGAGATAGAATATTATCCGGGTGAGATTAATTTTATTATGGCTGACATCCTTGTGATTAATAAGGTTGACACTGCTTCTCCGGAGGATATAGAGATAGTAAAAAATAACATTAGAAAGTACAACCCGAAAGCGAAAGTAGTTGAAGCAGCATCCCCAATCACAGCTACAGACCCTGAGGTTATAAAAGGAAAGAGAGTCCTTGTTGTTGAGGATGGACCAACTATAACACATGGTGGAATGAATTATGGTGCCGGGACTGTTGCAGCAAAGAAATATGGTGCAAAAGAAATTGTTGATCCAAGGGAATATGCGGTCGGATCTATAAAGGACACTTACGAGAAGTATACAACAACAGGTCCTGTCCTTCCTGCAATGGGTTATGGTAAGACACAGATAGAAGAATTGGAAGAGACTATAAATAAGGCAGATGTAGATGCTGTTGTAATCGGAACTCCTATTGACCTCGGGAAATTGATAAAGATTAATAAACCATATATAAGGGTTATATATGAACTTTTTGTTGGGAATGATAATACAATAGAAGAGGCATTAAAGGATTGTTTAAATAGATGGGAAGAATAGCAGTAATAGCACTTGGGGGGAATGCAATCCTTCCTAAAGAATCGAAAGGTACCATACATGAACAATTTGCTAGAACAAGGGAAAGCCTGTCATCAGTTATATATCTACTTAAGAGAGGGTATGAAATTGTGATAACCCATGGGAATGGTCCACAGGTTGGTAATGAACTAATAAGAAATAAATTAGGACTCAAATATGCTAATGTTCCAGATTTACCCCTTGGTGTAATAGTTGCTGCTACAGAGGGTTGGATGGGGTATATGATTGAACAATCCTTGCAGAATATATTCAAAATGGCAGGAATTAAAAAAGAAGTTGTCACTATCCCCACACAGGTTATAGTTTCTAAAGAGGATCCAGCATGGAAAAATCCAAATAAACCGATTGGACCATTTTTAGATAATGAGGAGGCCAAAGAATTACAGAAACGAGGTATTGCTGTAATGGAAGATGCTGGCAGGGGGTTCAGGAGGGTCGTTCCCTCACCATTTCCACTTGAGATTGTTGAAAAGGAGGCTATTAAAAGATTTTTGAGGGACGGAGGCATAGTGATTGCTGCTGGGGGTGGTGGAATGCCCGTATATATTGAAAAAGATGGGACATATGAAGGTCTTGAGGGCGTTATTGATAAGGACTTTGCTTCAAGTGTACTGGGGAGAGATGTAGGAGCACATCTACTTATGATTTTGACACCGGTACCGGAAGTATATATTAATTTTGGTACAGAGGAACAGAAACCCCTAAAGATGATAAAAGCTGATGATGCAGAACAATATCTCAGACAAGGTGAGTTTCCTCGTGGTAGTATGGGACCGAAGATTAGGGCAGCAATAGAGTTCCTTAAATCTGGAGGAGAGGAAGTTATAATTACCTCGGTGGATTTTGTTGATAAAGCGCTGGAAGGGAAAAGAGGTACAAAAATAATTAAAGGAATTGGTTATAAACAAGAAATAATTCAATTTAAGAAAAACTAAAAGGGAGGGGTGATGAAAGTAACATTGAGTGTCATTAAAGCTGATATTGGTGGATATGTAGGTCACTCAGCTTCACATCCAGCCATAATAGATCATGCACGTAATGTACTGGAAAAGGCAAAGAATGACAGGAAATTATTTGATTACAGATAATGGCTGTTTCCTTTGAGAAAGCAACTCCTTCAAGGTTTGATGGCCCACCAAGGGTTATTGCTGCAGGATTTCAGATTGCAGAGGGAATGCTTGTTGGACCCAGAGACCACTTTGATGACCCTGCATTTGATGAAGCTAGAAGAAAGGCAAACTACGTGGCAAATTACATGAGGGCTCATGGACCATTCGAACCTCATCGTCTTCCTCTTGATGAAATGGAATATACTACACCACCAGAAGTAAAGAAGAAACTCGAAGGTTGGTTTAAAGCTGCTAAATAATAAGATATTCCGCTTATAATTGTTAAGAAGGGACGGTGATGGGAATTACCGTTCCTTTTTTTCTAAACATCATTATACCAATAAGGATTATAACCAGAAATAAATAGGAAAAGAGAATTCTTGGATCCCTTTCTCGAACCTCTATTACTGAATAGGGAAGTCTTTCCAGGATGATCATTATTTTATTCATTAAATACCCCGTTCCCCAGACAAAACTCCCTATAGAATCCTGCAGAATTGGTATTGTCCATAAGAGGAAAGTACCTGCTATCAGTGTACCTACAAGGGGAATCAATATAAGATTAGCTATTAGTCCAAATAAAGGTATGTATCCGAAATAATACGCCACTAAAGGAAAGGTACCTAGCTGAGCGCTTAGAGTAACAAACATTGGAATTATAATCCATTTTTTTAACCAATTATTTGATATCTGACTTAACCGAGACTCAAAGACTTTTAATATTATCAATATTGAAAAAACTGCAATAAATGATAGTTGAAAACTGATTGAGTGGATACTACTGGGCATGAATATGAGAATCAATATTCCAGAAGCAGATAAGGTATTTAAAGGATCAATATTTCTCTCCTTCACCTCTCCAATTATAAAAAACCATAACATAATACTGGCACGTAGAACCGGGAGACGTAAGCCTGTGAGGAGAGCATAAAGTGAAACCAACAATCCTGAAATTATTAGAGCAGGCTTTCTTTTAATTTGTATAACCATCAGAAATATCAGAATTATCATAAAAACTATTCCCGTATGTAATCCACTAACTGCAAGGAGATGTGCTGCACCACAATACTGGAATCGCTTATATATATAAGGAGGTAAATCTCCTCTCTTTCCGAGGATAATAGCAGAACAAATTTTTCCAATATCACCACCAATTGATTCATCTATTTTGTTGTCAAGCATATCTCGGTAGTTGAAAATTCTATTCAATATTGTAGGATGATTTCCTTTTATTCTTACCTCTGTAAGTTTTCTCTGTGATCCCCATTCAGTATATCTTGCACTACCGTAAACTATACTGGCTGGTTCTATGTGTAGGTTTATGCTAAGCTCTCCATATACAGGATCTATGATCCTGTTTTCTAAATAAACACCAGAGAAAAATAGTCTCATGAATTTTATTGGTTTTCTTGAAGACTTGTATATTGAAGCTGAGAACAGGAGGACAAAAAGGAGCAATATACTCCTTCGAGTAACAATGTAGATAACGATTGAAATTGTAAATAATAAAAGAAGGATTTCAATCGAGACATATATACCAATTGAAAATCCAATAACTATGGTGATAAAAGTGATAAGAGACGGCTTTTTTCTTATAAAATTTAAAAAGTCCGTCAAGTAGGTTTTATTCCCTGCGGAAGAGTCCTGTTATTCCAGCCCTCCCTTTAAGTTTTTTAAGTAAATTATTACTCTCTTTATGATCTTTATCGATGCGTAGAGCTTTTTTTAGATGATTGGTAGCACTTCTATAATTTCCTGTCTTAACATACCCTGCTGCCAGATTATAATGATGTGTCGTGTTTTCTTCCTTTTCTAATGCTCCCTTGCAGAGAGTTAATCCTTTCTCTTCTCTGCCACTCAGTATTAAAGAAAGTCCATAATAACTTTTGTATGTTTGATTGGTTCTCTCTAGAGAATAAGCTGTTCTAAAATATTTTGTTGCTCGAGGGGAATTTCTTTTTAAAAGGTCGAGCCCAAGCTCGAATACTTTTTCACGTGACACCTTTCTCTCTTTCTCCTGATCCTCCATAAATTCTCCCAATGCCATTTCCTGAAGGTATTCCTTCCTTCTTTTTTCATCCTTCAATGTTAAATAAGCCTTTGTTATCTTGAGGAATCTGGGGAGATATACTTTTATTTCATAGTGGACTAAATGATCAGGATGATATTTTTTTGCTAGTTTATAGTAGGCATTTCTTATTTCAACTGATGTTGCATTCTTTGAAACACCGAGAATTTCAAAATAATCTCTCATATTTTTATATTTAATGAAAAAAATTTATTTAGTCAAGGGGATAACGGTTGATTTTTTAAAATTTTGTTGTATAAAAATAACTAAAATTAAGCAGGAGGAATTTATGTGGATAATTATAATCTTAAATGGTTTTTCAATGGGTAATCTTGGAAAACCTTACATATATCCTGAGAATGCTCATCCAGAAGAACATAGAAAGTTGTTGCTTCTACAAGAACCCACTGTTAGTGTCGATAGTGAAAATCGGAAGGCTATTATTGAGGTAAAGACAACAATTGATGTTCCACCCATTGGTATCTATTATGGTTTATACTTTCCCGGGGTAATAAAAACTCCCCAATTTAGAAGATTATCACGGGAGAAAAAGGAGGAGAACTCAAAGGAACATATAGTTATCCTTCCATTAGATTTTTTAGAAAATCCTAAATACGATAGATGCAACTTTAAAGAGAAAGGCGGGGTAATTTATTATCGTTTAGAGATAAGGAATCCAAAGTATAATGTGAATACATTCTTTGGTGGACGCTTCAGGGTCGATAGAAATTACAAAAGAGTTCCCTGTATTATTTTGGGACCATTCGTAGATCAGATTGGGTCATGCAGTGCAATCATATCCTGGGAGACAGATACCTCTTGTTATGGTGAGATTATAATACGAGGAAAGAGTTACAGTGATGGAGAAGAGAGTAGGATGCATGAGGTAAAAATAGGGGGACTAAACCCAGGAGAAATATATATGTATCTGGTAATAATAGGTGGAGAAGTAAGAGGAGAGTATCATTTCAAAACTGTACCAAAGAATGGAAATAATTTTGAGTTTGCTGTGCTTTGTGATTCAAGAGCGGGATCAGGAGGAGGAGAGAGATATTACGGAGAATCCTGCAATTATTATATACTTACAAGGTTACTTTTAGATGCATATAATAGAGGGTCAGATTTTATCCTTTTCCCGGGGGATCTGGTAAATGGATATGTGTCATGTGAATTTGAATTTAGATATCAACTTAAGAATTGGAAGAGGGCTACAGAAGGCATAGGAGCAAGCATCCCAATTTATGAAGGGATGGGTAATCATGAGGCATTGTTGGATATTTTTGGTGATATGGAATTTGATAAGCTTTCACCGCACAGTGCTGAGAATATATTTTCTCTGGAGTTTGTTAATCCATTGAATGGTCCACTGCCTGAGGAGAGCATGAAAGAGATGGCTCCACCTTATACAGAAAATGTTTACTATTTTGACTACGGTAACTCAATGTTTATATCCTTTAATACCAACTATGCATATTGTAGTAATCCTCTGAAATACGGGGGGAATCTCGAAGGATATGTAATGGATGGTCAACTTGACTGGATTGATAGAGTTATTAAGGAGGCGGATAAAAATTCATATATTAAACATATATTTCTCTTCGCCCATGAGCCTTCTTTCCCAAATGGTGGTCATCTGGGGGATGCTCAATGGTATCATGGAAAGAAGCCCTTTGTAATTGAGAGAAAGGATGAATTGTGGAGAATTATAAGTAACAGTAAGAAAGTAGTTGCAGTATTCTATGGTGACGAACACAATTACCACAGGATGTTAGTTGATAGTTCGACTGTTTTTTATGAAGAGGATGGTTATGTTCCACAAGAAAAATTAGTGCCAAAAAACCCAGTATGGCAGATAGTCTCAGGAGGAGCGGGTGCTCCCTATCATACACAGGAAGATCCCCCCTGGAGTGAATCGGTTCACGCTTTCTATCCCGGGTACAATTATTGCTTTATTTGGGTGAAAGGAGATACGGTAAAATTAACGGCTTATAATGAGGTGGGAGAACTAATAGACGAATGTGTCTTGACCGATTAGTTGACCTACTCTGTGTTCGAAAGTCTATCTTCGGTCTCCGATCTTAATAGGATGCAGATTGACACAGAAAATTTTAGATTAAAAGTATTAAGTTTTTGTTTTGGTACTCTTTTAAAACTTATTCTTTTTATTTCCCAAACCCCTAACACCCGATACCTAAAACCTAAATTCTGTCTTCGGTCTTCTGTCGTTTATATCAACCACTCTCCTTAATAAAAATATCGAAGATATGAATCCCTAAAATACTCACCAAGCTTACTATAATTCCTGCAATAATCACACCCAATAAAACTGCAAAAAAGGAATTCCTTTTATTCATTTTAAAAAACCAGGCAGCCAAAGTTCCCGTGTAAGCACCAGTTACTGGAAGTGGTATGGCCACAAAGAGAGTTAAGCCAAGGTACCCATATTTCTCAATTTTGGGTTTGGTCCTCCTTCTTGTTCTCTCAAGAAAGGCTTCAAAAGATTTTCTGTAGAAGTTAAATCTTAATAATTGATGATGTAAAGTTGACAAGAAAAGATAGAATATGGGAAAAACCAGAAGGTTACATAAAACAGCAATAGGATACACAACAATAATGCTTAGTCCAGAAGTAAGGCCTACAGGAATGCTACCCCGAAGCTCAGAAATGGGAAGTAATGAAAGAATCACAATCTTTAAATAGGGATTCATAAAACATCCGTTCTTTTTTAATAATATGGAGGCGAGCGGACTCGAACCGCTGGCCTCCTGCGTGCAAGGCAGGTGCTCTTCCAGCTGAGCTACGCCCCCAATAAAAGATGGGCCTAAGTGGATTTGAACCACTGACCTCTCGCTTATCAGGCGAACGCTCTAACCAACTGAGCTATAGGCCCTCGTTTTTGTAATATATCAACGTAAATTTGGATTGTCAAGAGCGAGTTTTTGCCACAAAGACGCAGAGAACACAGAGAATTAACATATCTAAATCCTAAATCCCAACCCCCTTTAATTTCTCGCAAAGTCCGCAAAGAACTTATTTTACTAAATCCTAATTCCCAATCCCCATCACCCAAGACCTAAATTAAGCCACAGAGACACAGAGTACACAGAGATTTTATTTAGTTAAATCATAACCCAGAACACAGCACTCCGAACTCAGAACCCCTGTCATCGGTCTCCGATCATATTAATTTTAATCTTTCTTCCATATTTAATTCTTTTAAGTTTATAGAAATTCTATCAGGGGGTTGACTTTAATCTTAAGATTATAAAAATAATAAATAAATGATTGGAAAAATAATTTCCCAAAGTATAATATTTCAGAATATATTGAAAAGAATAATATTACTTTACATTATGATGTATAAGACAGATGTATTAAATTGATAGCATGAAACCGATAGGGTTGACAGGATTAGTTTTTTATGTATATAAGAAACAAAAATAGGAGAGCATATGAGTGATGAAAAGGATTATTTGAAGGAGGGGAAGAGAAACATCGAAGAGGGGGAATATCAAAGTGCTCAATTTAATTTAAAAAAAGCTCTAGAGGAACATCCAAATTATCCTGATATTAATAATTTACTGGGAGTAGCTTTAAGTCTCTCGGGAAGGTACAAAGAAGCCGTAAAGTTTTTTAAGAAGGCGGTTGAGTTGAATCCTCAATATATTGAAGCTCATATTAATTATGCTCTTACTTTGAACCAAATGGGAAAGCTTGAAGAAGCAAATAATGAATTTGAAAAGGCAGAGTCTATTGAAACGGAAAGAGAATCTGAATTTGAGAAGTTAGAGTTTTCGGTCAGAGCTCGTATTTCCAATTCGCATAAAGAAACTGCCACTCTATATGTAAGTATTGGTCGATTTGATGAAGCAGTTGAAGAGCTTAGAAAGGCTCTAATATTTGCTCCAAATTTTCATGATATCCGAACTCTTTTAGGTAAAGTTTTAATGGAGAAGGGAGATCTTGAAGGAGCAAAGGCAGAATTCAAAGAAGTTCTCAGAAGAAGTGGTGATTACATACCTGCTGCAGTGAAACTAGGCCTGTGTTATTACAAGGAAGATGATAAGGAAATAGCAGAGGATATATGGAAAAAGGCGCAGGAACTGGATCCAGAAAATCCAACTATAAAAGCACATCTTGACCTACTCAAGGGATAGGTGTTGGACCTTAAGAAAACATTAAATCTACCGCAAACTGATTTTCCAATGAAAGCAAACCTTCCTGAATGTGAACCCAAATTTGTCAAATTTTGGGATGAGAATGAAATCTATAAGAAAGCCCTAAAGAGAAGAGAAGGTAATGAAAAATTTATTCTTCACGATGGACCCCCCTATGCTAATAATAATATCCATCTGGGTCTGGCGATGAATAAGATTATTAAAGATATAACTACTAAATATAAGATGTTGAAAAGATTTTATACGCCTTATAGGCCTGGGTGGGATGCTCATGGTATGCCAATAGAGAATATTGTTATAAAGGAATTTAAAGACCAGAGTAACCGTCTTGCGATAAGAAAGAGATGTAGAGAATTTGCTTCCAATTGGATCTCTATCCAGATGGAAGAATTTAAACGATTAGGTGTCCTTGGTGAATGGGATAATCCCTATATTACTTTAAGTAATCATTATGAGGGAACAGAACTGCAAATGCTCTCTGATGTTGTGAATAAAGGTTATGTTTATCGTGGTTATATGCCTGTGCATTGGTGTCCGACATGCACCACTGCACTTGCAATATCTGAGATAGAATATGAAATTCTTGATTCAAATTCTTTGACCTTTACTATGGAAGGAGAGGAATATAAAGCACTTATCTGGACAACCACTCCATGGACCATTATCTCTAACCTTGCACTTGCTGTCCATCCTGACTACACTTATGTAATAGTTGAGGTGGATGGAGAACATTTCCTTCTCGCCCAAAACCTTCTTCTGGATAATGTCAAGAAGACCAATTGGAAAGATTATAAAATAGTTGCGGAATTCAAAGGAGAGGAATTAGAAGGAAAGAAGTTTAAACATCCATTTCTTGATAGAGAATCCCCTGTTTTATTGGCAAGATTTGTTAATATGGACGAAGGAACGGGTGTAGTCCATATCGCGCCAGGGCATGGAAGAGAAGACTATGTAATTGGTCAGAGTTATGGAATTGATATTTTTTCTCCAGTTGACGAGAATGGAAAATTTACGGAAGAAGCTCCAGATTTTGAAGGACTATCAACTGAGGAAGCTTCAGAGAAAGTTATTAAGGTACTGAAAGATAAGGGAAGCCTCATTCATATTGAAACGATATCACATAATTATCCAGTCTGTTGGCGCTGTAAAGACCCTCTTATATTCAGGGCAACCGAACAGTGGTTTTTATCTGTTGATTACAATAATCTAAGAGATAAAGCTCTTGAGGTTGTGAATAGGACTAGATGGCACCCTCCTCAAAGTGAACAAAGGATGTTTGTAGCTGTGAAAGACCGTCCAGATTGGTGTATCTCCCGTCAGCGTATCTGGGGTGTTAATATACCGGCATTCTTCTGCTCAAACTGCAATGAAGTTCTTCTGGAACCTGATATAATTGATTACGTTGCAGAAATATTCAAAAGAGAATCCGCTGATGCATGGTTTGAGAAAGAAGCTAAAGAATTATTACCATCCACTCGAAAATGCAAGAAATGTGGTAATTCTGAGTTTAGGAAAGGGATGGATATTCTTGATGTGTGGTTTGACTCGGGTGTGAGTTCATTTATTGCTCTTTCGGAAGATGAATGGCCATCAAATATGTTTCTTGAAGGACCTGACCAGCACAGAGGTTGGTTTAATTCTTCTTTAATGTTGTCCATGGCAATAAAAGAAAAACCTCCTTTTGATACAGTGGTTACTCACGGTTGGGTTTTGGATGAAACTGGACAGTCAATGCATAAATCCCTGGGGAATGTGACATCCCCAGCTGAAATCATTGATGAATTTGGTGCAGATGTCCTTCGACTCTGGATTGCTTCAGTAGATTGGACCCAGGATGTAAGATATGGTAGAGAGGTATTCCAGCGATTGGTGGATGCATATAGAAAGATAAGAAACAGTTTCAGATTTATGCTTGGCAATCTCTATGACTTCACATCCAGTGATATGCTATCCCTGGATAAATTATTACCATTCGATAAATATATTTTGGTTGAACTTAATAATCTACTTCGTGTTGTCGATAAAGAATATGAATCTATTTCCTATCACAGGGTCTACAGAGAAGTATATAATTTTATAGTTTCCACCTTATCATCCTTCTATTTTGATATTTTAAAGGATCGATTATATGTTGATGGGAAAGATTCGTTAAAGAGAAGGAGTGCTCAAACTGCACTCTATCATATAGTTAAAAGCCTTGCTATTGTAATTTCACCTATTCTTTCCTTTACGAGTGAAGAAGTATGGCAAACACTCTACCCTGATGAATCAGTGTTCCTTTCTGACTTTCCAAACTACAAGGAGCCCAGTGAAAAAGATTTAGAACTCAAAACAAAAATCGATAAATTGCTTAAGATTAGAGATGAGTTTCATAAAGCGCTCGAACCAGCTCAAGAGGATAATTTCATTGGAAATTCTCTCGAAGCTGCAGTCCAGATTAAGAGTGCCCTTCCTGAACTACATGAGTTTGAAGAATACTTACCAGAGTTCTTTATCGCATCAGAAGTTTCTCTACTTGACAAAATTGATGCAAAATATACTTATGATGGAGAACATGGTTCCTATGGTGTAAACAAAGCAAAGAGCTTAAAGTGTAAGAGATGTTGGGTTCAAACTACTTCGGTTGGTGAGAATTATGAATTTCCAGATCTATGTGAAAGATGTATTGATGTAGTTAAAGGAGGTGAGATTGGCTAAAGGATTGAATTATGACTATTTTGAGCGAAAACTCAAGAAGGTACGAGAGGCGGTTCTTCAGGAGATTAATGATTTAGAACCAAAAGTTGGTGAAAATCCTCTTGAGAGTGGTGAAGAGACTACGCCTTTTCCTACTCATATTGCAGATATAGCAGATGTTGAGAGTAGATTGGATAGGGACTCATATCTTATAAGTCAATACTCCAAGGAACTCAAAGATATTGATGCAGCTCATCGAAAGATCGTTGAAAAGACCTATGGTATCTGTGAGGATTGCGGGAGTAATATTGGTAATGAAAGATTGAAAGCAATTCCCTATGCTAGATACTGTAAATCATGTGCGGAGAGTAGAGAGAAGAAGAGTTGGAGAAAGGAAGAGCTTTAACAGTTAAAAAGAAACTCCCATTTCTTTTGATTTCTATTGCAGTGCTTATCCTCGACCAATGGACAAAGAAATTGATTGCGTCTTCAATGTTTTTAGGAGAATCCCAAAGGATTATAGGAGATGTGGTTCGGTTTACTTACATAAGAAATCCAAATTCGGTTTTTGGATTGCGTCTTGGCGGACCTATCATCTCAACTGTACTTACCGTAATCGCTTTTCTCTTTGTTGTATATCTATTTGTGGTTGCAAAAAATCCTATATTCTTAACATCAATTTCTTTTATCATTGGTGGTGCTTTAGGGAACCTCGTAGACAGGATTTTTTATATGGAGGTTGTTGATTTTATAGAGATAGGAGTTGGTAGATTCAGGTGGCCTACTTTTAATATGGCAGATTCATTTGTTACTATCGGAATAATTCTTGTAATTATTCACTGGTTTTTAGAATATCGTTATGATAATTCTTCTTCTAATTTTGTATGACCCAACTACACTGGTATACCCACCATTTTCGCATACATTAGGATATCATAAAGGGACACTATCACATCTAAGACTTGCCACAGGTAAGGCTATTAAGTTTGAAGGTGTTGGTGGAATCTCTGCGGCAAAGATTGATTTCCTTGATGACCCTAAGACCTTAGGTGATGATGACGAACTTACAATTTTTGTGACTGATTTTATGAGGAATTCAATTTTTTATAATATCGGTCTTAGGAGCCTTGGAATGTATAAATCACCTGTAATTGGGGATAGTTCGCTCTGGATGCCATCTGATTGTGAAATAACCCCTGAGGGCGTGCTCTGGGTTGTTGACAGGATGAGAAATAGAGTGGCTAAATTTTTATTCGATGGAGAGAATCTACGTTTTTTAGAAGATTTTGGGCACTTTGGAATTCTCCAGGGGTACTTTGATGACCCCCGTCAGATTTCAGTCACAAAGGAAGAAATTTATGTAACAGATTATGGGAATAATCGTGTGCAGATTTTTAACCACCACGGGGAGTTCTTAAAAGAGGTAAAGGGGTTTGACCATCCTACCGGTTTGGCTGCAGTAAGTTCTCGTGACCCATGGCTCAGATACCCTGAATCATTTTTTGTTGTGATTGATTATCAAAAATCCAGAATTACAAAATTATCCCCTGACGGTAAGATTCTTTCAAGATTAGATAAAAATGTTCTTAACTATCCCGAAGTGAAATTCGAATCTGCTGCAGTAGATTATTATGGACTTATCTGGGTAACTGATAGTTACAACAACTGTCTTCACCTTTTTGATAGAGACCTTGATTATATAGCTAAATATGGAAGAATGGGAACTGGAGATAAGGAATTTCTTTATCCAACGGGTATAACGATTTGGAGGAGGTACGGGCAGGTGTTTGTTGTTGATTCAAAGAGTATTCAATATTTCTGGATGGGTGTTGATGCCTGGATAAGAGGTGTTGAGCCAGGAATTTTCAAACCGGAGGAGGGAGTTACTATTTCTTATTATCTTACACAGCCAGCACGAGTCATAGTTAAAATATATAATTCTAAAGAAGAACTGGTGAGAAAATTTAATATAGGAGTTATTAAAGATCTGGGACATAATTATTTTCTCTGGGATACACTTGATAAGGAAGGAAAACCTGTGGGAGAGGGTAAATACAAAATAGAACTTGTTTTTGAACCCACGTATTCATCGAAAGGTAAATTTGAGAAGAGGATATTTACGGAAGTCCAATGCAGGCAATAGGCTTTATTGGTTATCAATTAATTTATATTCAGCTTCCCTTATTAATTGCTCCTTTGCCTACGAGCGATTTACTTCGATTTAGCTGGAGTACAGAAGAAGCCAAGATAGGATTGTACCCTTATAGAGATTCTTTAATTGGACAGTTTAGGTCTCATGAATATTATACACGTTCAATCCTCGGGGAGAATGATCTATTTCTATTATCCGGAGGTACTGTTATGCGAGATACTCCTTATTCTTTCATAAGGATGGTGAGCGGTGATTATAGATTTCTTAACTTCTATTTTCAAAGGCGGACAGATTGGGGAGATATAAGTGGAGGTATTTCCGGACTACATACCTATCGAGGTGCTTTGAAGGGTTACGTAAATCTAACTATTCCATTAAAACTGGAAAGGCTGGAAGGAACAGTTGCCCTTTCAGCTTATAGTGATATATGGAGTGGTTCGTTTAATTCTAATTATTTCTTTATTGGAACCACAAAGGATAAGTGGTTAGGGTATCTAAAAATTGGTGACCTCAGGCTTGGTTCTACTTATGATAAGCAATTCATTTCTTATCTGTTTCGACCCATTGACCCGGTCTTTCTTGTGCTAAGCGAAATTGTTAGTGATGGTTCAATTGATAAAGAAGAATGGGAAGTCACTGATTGGTTTATTGCACCTATATATGTGTTTACTCTTGAGCGTTCTATATATGGTGTTATTTCAAAAAGTCCAGTGGTTGGCCTGAAGACAGAGTTTTTCGATATTGAGGTTGGAAAGGAAAGTTATCTCTCTGTAAAAACAGAATTTCTTCGTGCTTTTATTACCTATTCTATAGAAGACTCATTACCTTATGGAGGTATAGGAGGTAAGCTTTCATATCCATTCTATGATAACAAGGTAGCCCCTGGCGTAGAGGGCTCTTTCCATGATGGTGATCTAGATCTTGGACTGACTTTAAGAATTCTTGAAACAGAAATTTTCTGGGGAAAGAAAGATATTCCTTATGGGGATTTCTTCTGGGGCCTTAATGTTGATTTTTCCTTTTGATTACATCTAAGATCTCTCGCAAAGTCCGCAAAGAACGCAAAGAAAAACAACATTTTATTTTGGGTTAAACAACTCCCTACCCAATAGTCTCTCGCAAAGACGCAAAGAATAACAACATTTTATTTTTGATTACACAATTCCCTACACCTTTAGTTTCTCGCAAAG
>SOIB01000030.1 GCA_004377355.1 Candidatus Stahliibacteriota bacterium
ATAACTCAGTACTCCGAACTCAGAACCCAGCACTTACTCCTCTAATCCTAACTCCTCCCCCATCTACTCACAAACTATTCAAGAAACTCTTTATCTTTTCAATATATGCTTCTTTAGAATCAAGTAACGATGTAATGTGAGAGCCCTTTATTTGGAGAAACTCCTTTGGAGAAGAAGCAGCTTTGAAAAGTGCCACACCATGATAAAAGGGTATTAATTCATCATCCTCGCTATGAATAATCAGTTTAGGAATATTTATATTTTTTATTAAATCAATAGACTTATAATGATTAGATATCAACCAGCGGGGAATGTGAAATCCAAATACGTCATAACTTAAGTCGTAGGTGGATGTAAAACTGCTATCAACAATTAATCCTATTGCATTCACCTCACCAGCTATATGTATAGCAACTGCACCTCCAAGGGAACGACCAAAAAGAATTATATCGTCTCCTCTATATCCCTTTTCTTTTAAAAAATCATAAGCCCCCAGAGCATCCTGATAGAGTCCCCTTTCAGTTGGGATACCATTGCTCTTTCCATATCCTCTATAATCAAAGATGAATACGCTAAACCCGAGTTGCTTTAACATTTCGACATAAGAAAGTGGGAATGAGATATTATATTTATTACCGTGTAAGAATAGGATTACTTTTTCTCTTAAACCCCTTATAAACCATCCGTGGAGCAGGACTTTATCTCTTGAAGAAAATTTTATATCCTCAAATTCAATACCAAAATCCTCTGGTGTTGCTATAAAATCCCATTCTGGAATGTAGATATGCTTGTGCTCGTAATATTTGTAGGATAAATAGAGAAAAAGAATTATACAGAAGAATATGATAAGAATCATAATGTAAAGGTTATAGTTGCTTCACGCTGTATTATATTGTTTAAATGAGCTGAAAATTGAGGTTTTAGATTCCACTAAACTTTTCCTTTATTGTTTGCTTTCTTATCCTCCTCTTTGTCTTCCTTTTTATCATCCTTTTTACTGGCATTCAGCTTATAATCTGTATGATAGAAACCGTTGCCTTTAAATATTACAGTGGTTCCTGTTCCTATAAGCCTCTTTACTCTACCACCACATTTTGGGCACTTTTTTAAGGATTTATCTTTTATTCCTTGAAATTTTTCAAATCTATGACCACACTCCATACATTCATATTCATAAGTAGGCATTAATCCTCCATAACACTTTGCGAGAATATAGTTTATAAGTAAATATTGTCAAGAGAGTAGGGAATACTGTGAACTCGTAGGAGATTTTATATTAAGCCCTTTTGCTATTTTCCTCCAAGGAATCACTATTCTCTTTGGTAATAGAAAATATATCGCTAATACTCCCGGGAGTAGCAAACAATCTTGAAAGTGCGAACCCTCCCACAATAACCCCAAGATAACCGGTAAAGAATCTCCAGAGCACAACATATATACCCAGCATTGTTTTCGGCATTAAATGATGGAACAAAATATAGGCTCCACCTTCAGCAAAACCACTTGCACCAGGTGTTGGCATAAAATTAAGCGCGTATGTAAGGATAACCTGAAGAATGGTTGCCTCCAGAAATGGGGTATCTATACCTAAACCACGCAAGAGAAGTGGTGCTGTCAAAAAATAAAATATTAGAGATAGCCAGGTAATACCATATGCCTTCAAGAATGGAATCTTTCTTTTTACAAATTCTCTCCTGAAAACTTCCTTAAACCTGACAAACCCCTCTACAAATTTACCTTTGAAAAGCCTAGTAACCCATTCAGTTTTTGTGAGGATGATAATAAAGACGAAGGCCATCAAACCATAGAATATAGAAAGATATTTAACTACACCCTGAACCACACCAACAGTGAGATAGACACGATAATAATACATAAATGGGATTAAAAATGGGAGGACGAATGCCGATAGCAATCCACGTGTAAATATGGTAGCGCTACCCTCTGGTAGTGAAATGCCCTCACTCTTGCAAACATATAACTGAAGTGGTATACCGCCAATCTGCATAGGAGTAACCGCCCCAAGGAATAGACCACCCAATGTGAAATAGAAAGCCCCTATCCAGCTTAACTCACGACCCATAGCCACTGCGATATAACGCACTCTCCAAATATCAAATAGAAAGCGAAGAAAAACACTTATTATTGTAAGAATAAGAAACAGGGGAGAGATCAATTTCAATCCCTCTTTTGTCTCTTCACTCACAGTAAAAATAAGAATCACTGTAATGGTTATAAATGATATAAAAAGGAAAAGACGAATGCCTTTTTTAAGACTCTTCCGATTGAACTTTCTTTTGTTCAAATTCCATTCCTCCCAATTTCAGGATCTTTATAGCATCAATCCCCCCGATAATTGCTGTTAGATAGAATGTAAAGAACCTCCAGAGTATAGTAAAAACTCCGAGTATATGCCTTGCTACTATTGGTGAAAAAAGTAATGCAAACCCCCCTTCAGATACACCAGTAGCTCCTGGAGTTGGAGAAAAGAAGGTAAAGAGCACAACAACTAACTGTAAAAAAGCAGCCTTCATGAAGGAAACTTCAATCCCTAAACCCTTTAACAATAAAGGTGCGATGAAGAAATAAGGTATATAGGTAATATATGTAAGGAAAAAACTTGCCAGTGAATGCCACTTTTTCTCTACTGAAAAACACCAGAACCCATCTTTCATCTCCTTAATTTCTTTGAATATCCTATATATCCATCTGCTTGTTTTATTCCTTTTCCCTCTACGCATAGTCATTCTATAGATAAAACGTTTAATCACTTCAGGTTTAATTAATATTAATGCAATTAGTAAGCCTATAAAAAAATATATTATGCCACTGTATCTATAAAGAATCCTGATTGGAGTAACAGTTGATTCTTTTGCTAGTATTGGAAGCAGAAAAGGTAGGAGAGTTATCATCATTATAACAAAGAAAATACCCCTGAGCAGGATAATGAGGGTTCCTTTACCCCATGGAATTCCATCTCTTTTAAATATATAGAGCTGGACAGGTAGTCCTCCTGTCTGGAAAGGAGTTATTGCGGCAAGGAAAGCACCTGTAAGTATTACATCAATCCCTGTTTTTAAGCTTCCCCACCTACCGGTTATTCCATGTGTTAAGAGAGAAATCCGAACTGCATCAAGCAAAAGATAAATACACCAGAACACAGTAGCAATAATAAGATAAAATAGATTTATTTTACCAAGTGTTTCAATTGTTTCTCTACTGGCAGTGAATATAATAAGTGCCAGCATTGTCACAATTACAAAACCGATAAAAAGTTTTAGTCCTTTTTTTATTCTAACATCCAGGGTAGGCATAATATTACAACCTCAAATATTTTCTAGTTTTAATGACATAATAAGAAAAAAGGGGGAAAATACAAGGTTATACTGATTCTATAAAATAGATATTTAGAAAGGATTCACCAGGGAATCAG
>SOIB01000116.1 GCA_004377355.1 Candidatus Stahliibacteriota bacterium
CTTTGCGCTCTTTGCAAGAGAAAGATGGGGATGGTGTCAAGGAGAGGTTAATACTTGACATTAGCAATTATTTAAGATATAAATATTCAAAAAAGGAGATTAAATGGAATGTACAAAGGAGATTAATTTAAGAAATTGTAACTGTACATATGAACCCTGTTCAAGAAAAGGAACTTGCTGTGAGTGTATTCGATATCACTTAAAGATTCGGGAACTTCCAGCATGTGTTTTTCCTGTTTTAATCGAAAAAACATATAATAGATCCTTTGAGAAGTTTGCAGAATTGGTAAACCAAGGAAAGATTTAGGAGGAGGGATGATTAAAAGATTATTATTTTATCTAATACTAATTTTTATGCTTTCGGGATGCGCAGTACAGAGAGCTCCTGAGTCACTCTATGAAACACAGAAGGAAAAAACAGAAGAGGTCAAAGCTAAACAAACTATTACAGCATCAGAACTTAAGGAACTCATCGACGAGAAGAATGAGGATTATGTTCTGATTGATGTTAGAACAGAAGAAGAGTTTAGCGAAGGACATATACCAACAGCAATGAATATTCCGCATACAGAGATAGAAGACCATATTGATAAAATTCCAAAGGATAGACTAATAATAGTTTATTGCAAACTTGGAGTGCGTGCTTCTGTGGCTGCTTTAAAACTTGAAGAATTGGGATATAAAAATGTTATTAACTTCGGTGGTATAGGTTCATATGCCTATGAACTTGAAAAATAATATTTCAGGGATTAAGTATAATAATAGCTACAAAGGCTTATTGGTACAAAGATAGGACATAGAGAGAAATAATATTGAAAATTAAATATAATCTCTGTACACTCTGTGCCTCAGTGGCGAAAAAAAGGAGGTCTTATGAAATATACACTTCTTAGAGATGTAGATAAAAAGGCAATAGATGCACTTATAGAGTTTTATGGAGGAGCAAAGAAAATTAGTGAGATAACAAAAGAAATGCGTGAATATAAAAAGAGAAAAGAAGTTCTTAAAGAAAAGGGTTTCGGTGAGATGATGGAGAAAGCAGAGGAAATGGCGAGTCGATTCCCGAGAGTGAAATCATTTGAAGAGAGCGAGGGAATTTCCTATAATGAAGATTTAGGAATAGTTACTGCACAGGTATCTGGATTCCAGGGTGAAGATGCAACCTTTAGATTTATGGAGAGGGTATCTGATAGTGCTGAGACTGGGAACGAGGTCTTTGCTCCAGCTGAAATGATTTCTATTATGGCTTTAAGAGAAGAATATGTATATGAAGGAGGTCTACTTGCTACCCTTGCGATGACTGAAAGTTTGATAGGTGTAGATAAATTCTGCAACACTAGTTTCGTCTCAACACCCCTTCAAGAAGAGAGATTTAAAGTAATAGAAGACGTAACCGGGATTGAAATCCCGACAATTCCAACTCCAGATGGGTTACGTCAGGTTCAGCTTATCAACCAGGGCACAGTTTTTGGAAATCTTGGTGGTATTGAAGTTTCAAACTATAATTATCTTGTTTATATTGATGGCATAATTAGAACAGCATTGACTACAGGTTCTGATTTCTTTTTAAATCCTTCCTGGAGTACAATAACAGCAGCTTGTTACTTTGGAAGAGATATCCCCAATATTCAATTTAAGATTTCAATGTTGCTTGCCACACAGAATCTAATACAATTCAGAATGTTACTGAATATTATGCAGGAATACTTAAGGGTAGATGGTACGACTCCTATTTATGAGATAAATATTGGAAATGCAGTAAGACCGGAAACCTTCATTCAATGTAGCAGAGAATTAAAGGAGAGTGAGATTAAGAATGTAAGCCTTTGTGCACATATAAGGATTAATCCAGACCTGGGGATTGAAGACTTTAACTGGTTTAATAATGCTAAAATGGTAATAAAAGCGAGTGAAAATTTAACTATAAAGTATGAAAGTGATGGAGAGAGTAGAGAAATGGATACCATGGAGGCTTATTTTCTATCACCTTCTGAATTAAAGGAAAATGCGTCAAAAATTGGAGATGTACTCTATTATAAAGCACTAAGGTGTACTAAGGATGTAAAAGAATTTATGAAAATGGGAGCAAGGGTTAATTTTGCCAGGTGTGTATATTGAGGAATGATGATAAAAATATGGAAGGACCTTTTTTCAGATAATATAGGTGATTTTGAAGGATATACTATAGGTAAGATGCTCAAATACATAAAGGAGCCTGATATCATATCATTTGCTCCTGGTATGCCTTCACCGGATACATTCCCAAAGGAGATGATAAGAAAAGCATCTGATGCGATTTTAAGAGAAAACCTTGAGGGTGTTTTTCAATATACCTCTATTCCAGGTGAGGATTCATTAATAGAATCTGTAATAGATTTTCTTAAAACGGATGATATAAATATTAAGAAGGAAAATATCCTGATAACCAATTCAGGACAGCACGGTATAGATATCACTGGTCGTCTCTTTCTTAATCCAGGGGACTCTGTTCTTATTGACCGTCCCACATTTAGTGGCGCTATTGTAGCCTTCCAAATGGAAAGACCTCAATTTATTGGAATAAATATTGAAGATGATGGTTCAAACATAGATGGCTTTCGTGAGAAAATTAAAGAATTAAAAAAGGGAGATAACCCTTTGCCTAAATTTATCTACGTTGTTCCTGATTTTCAAAATCCTGCAGGAATTACAATGAAACTTCAAAAAAGAGAAATCCTTCTTGATTTGAGTTATAAATACAATATTCCCATAGTTGAAGATAGTCCGTACAGAGCACTTAGATACTGTGGGGATTCAATTCCTTCAATTTTTTCTCTTGACCAGAAAAGAGATGGAATGAATGTAATAGGTCTTTATACATTCTCAAAGATATTCGCTCCTGGAGTAAGGTTAGGATTCAATATTGGTCATCCCAGAGTGGTTGAGAAAATGATCAATATTAAAGAAGCAAATGTTTTAAATAGTCCTAAGTGGAATCAGGATTTATGTACTTTCTTTTTAAAGAACACAAACCTTAAAGAATATTTCAGAAAAAATCAGGACTACTACAGAAAAAAATTGGAAATTACCATAACATCATTGGATAAATATTTAGGAAAATTTGACAATGTATCATGGACAAAACCTGAGGGAGGCTTCTTCTTATGGATCACATTACCAAAAAAGATAAACACAATGGAGTTCTTCTACAAGGCTGTGGAAGAAGAACGAGTTGCCTTCGTTCCAGGCGAAGTCTTCTATGGCGAAAATCCTGAAAAGAATCATTTAAGGCTTAATTTCTCTTATCCAAAAGAAGAGGAATTAAAAGAGGGTATCAAAAGACTGGGAAATTGTCTTAAAAAACACCTATAAGGGATCAAGAAGTCAA
>SOIB01000121.1 GCA_004377355.1 Candidatus Stahliibacteriota bacterium
TTAAGATCGTAGAGAAATTTAAGTGCATCCTTTGGGGCCATATTATCTGGATTTAGAGAGCGAATTTTATCTAAAATTATATTCCTTTTATCGAATAACTTCAGTTGTCTGTGCTTCGGAGGGTGACTTCTAACTATCCTGTCATCTTTTCGTAAATCATCAAGGAGTTCCTTTGCTCTCTGGATTACCGTTGCTGGAAGACCGGCAAGTCGTGCTACCTCAACGCCATAACTCCTATCAGAAGCTCCTTTTCTTACAGTTCTTTCGAATATTACCTCATCCTCAGTCTCTTTTACCGCAACATTATAGTTAACCACTTCATTGTAAAATTCCTCTAATTCCGTTAATTCGTGATAATGGGTAGCAAAAAGAACCAGTGGGCATTCAGATAGGGTATGGAAGTATTCAACAACGGACCAGGCGATTGAAAGACCATCATAAGTGCTTGTTCCCCTTCCAATTTCGTCTAAAAGAATAAGACTTCTTTCTGTGATATTGTTTAATATATTTGCTGTTTCATTCATCTCCGCTAAAAAGGTAGATACTCCCCTTGCTAAATCATCAGAAGCTCCAATCCTAGTAAATATACGGTCCATTATTCCGATTTCTGCTTCATCTGCTGGTACGAAAGAACCTATCTGTGCAAGCAATACAATCTGTGCTATTTGACGGATATATGTCGATTTACCAGCCATATTTGGGCCTGTTAGTATTATTATTTGTTCATCTTTTGATAAGTCTGTGTTATTTGGAATAAACTCACCCGAAGGCAATAGTGTCTCTACCACGGGATGTCTTCCATTTTTAATAAATATCCCTTTACTATTTTTTACTTTAGGACGATTATAATCATATTTTTTAGCAAATTCGGCAAACCCACATATAATATCGGTTACTCCTACAGCACTTGCTATTGCTTTAAATTCACTTAAATACTCTTGGAGTTCATTCAGTAACTCTTTAAAAAGGGTAAACTCTATCTCCTTCTGTTTTTCTTCTGAGGATAGGATTTCTGATTCGAATTGTTTTAACTCTTCCGTAATAAATCTTTCAGAATTCGATAATGTCTGTTTCTTTATATATCTATCAGGAACCTTATGGAGATTTGCTTTGGTTACTACGATATAGTATCCAAAAATAGAATTATAACCAACCTTAAGTGACTCAATTCCTGTTTTTTTTCTTTGTTCTTTTTCGTAATTTATTGCCCATTCCTTCCCATGTGAAGCAATATTTCTTACCCTATCCAGTTCTTCATTGTATCCTTCTTTAAATATTCCGCCATCTGTAGTTTTGTTGGGTGGATCTTCAACAATTGTTTTCTCTAAGAGCTCAATTACACTATCCATTTCTTTAACCTTGTTTTTCTGCTTCTTTAATATTGATGAATTAAAGTCATTGAGAAGACCTATTAATTTTTTTGATGCTATAAGTGAATCTTTTAATGATAGTAGATCTCTTGGAGTTGCTCTATTTGTGGAGATACGCCCTGCAATCCTTTCAATGTCATGTATATCTTCTAAAATTTTTCGTATCTTCTTTGATTTATCTCTCTTAAAAATTAGTTCGGTAACGCCATCAAGCCGCTCCTCAATTTCTTCTAGTTTGGTTAATGGATACAAAATCCAATTTTTAAGTAATCTTGCACCAATTGATGTGATTGTTCTATCTATTGTGTAAAGTAATGAATCTTTCTTTTCTCCATTTATTTTCTGTGTAATTTCTAAATTCTTTATTGTCATCGCATCAAGGATCATGCCACTTTCAGGATTAAATCGCGATATTTTTTTAATATGATTCAGGGCTCTTTTCTGATTTTCATAGAAGTATGAAAGGAGAGCGCCTGCTGACATTATACCTGGAGAATTTTCCGGAAGACCAAAGGCATCAGTAGTTATTATTCCAAAATGATCCTTTATTGTATTCAAGGCATATTCATATTCAAATTTATATGCTTCTACATAAGTATTTGGTGTACCATCTGGTAGTGTTATTTCTAAACCTTCAGGAATTATTATTTCCCCAGGTGAAAGACGAATTAATTCATCAAGAATGTTCTTAACCTCACCAGCCTGGAATTCCCCAGTGGAGATATCGGAAAAAGCTATACCAAATATATCTCCAGCTCTTACTACAGAAGCTATATAATTATTATCCTTCTCCGTAAGTAAAGATGGACGCATTAATGTTCCTCTGGTTATTACTTCCACTACTTCTCTTTTTACCAGTCCCTTCGATGTTTTCGGATCCTCTGCCTGCTCGCATATGGCAACCTTAAGACCTGCCCTTATGAGTTTGTCAATATATGAGTTTGATGCCTTTATTGGTATACCTGCTAATGGGACTCTTACACCCTTTCCCATTGGTTTTGATGTGAGTGTAATGTTAAGTGTTTTAGAGGTGATTTTTGCATCATCATAGAAAGTCTCATAGAAATCACCGATATGAAAAAGTAATATCGTGTCTTTATATTCCTTTTTTATATCTAGATATTGTTTAAGAAGTGAACTCAAGGTTCAAATTGAACAACAAAACCGTCAAAACCCTTATTCCTTAGTTCTTCGAGGTGGGCTTCAGCTTCTTTTTTGGTAGGAAATTTACCAGAACAAATTTTTATATAATCACCAATTCCTATAGTGTAGGATTCGATACCGTGTTGTTTTAAACGAAGAAGGAATAATTCTGCCCAGTCTTTATCGCGGTAAGCTCCTAATTGAACTATATATATAGCGGACTCACTGTCACGTTCCGTTTTTTGGTTTTTTGCTAGATTCTCCAGTTTTATTTTTTCTGGTTTTTTCAAATTCTCAATTATTTTAGCAAATTCTAAAGCCTTGGTTGTATCTTCCCTATTGTGATAACTTAACATTGTCCAATAACATGCTTTCCTGTAGAGAGAGGATTTTTCTCCTTTGTTGTATATAACCTCTAATGTGTTAATCACCTGCTCATAGTCTCCTATTAGGTAATAGAACATCCCTATCCTGAATAGCGAAGAATCAGCATACGCACTCTTAGGTGCGTCATTTATAACCTCTCTGTAGTACTCAATTGCCTCAAGAGGATTTTGTGTCCTTATTGCTTTATGATATTTCTTTTTTACTGTATCAAGTGAGACATTAATAAGGAAGATTATCAAAAATAATTTCATTAATAAAACTCTCGATTATTAGGTTCTGTCTGTATAATCCAATTAAATTCAATAATAGCGGATGAATTATCTTCTAATTTTGTTATTATTAAACGTCCATAAATATATCCATCATTTAGAGAATCTGGTCTGAAAAAGTAGGACTGTGATAATACAACATCAATAAAATCTATTGTATAACCAGTTGCAGGTGCCATATCTCCACTGCCTTGCTG
>SOIB01000085.1 GCA_004377355.1 Candidatus Stahliibacteriota bacterium
TTTAAAATTCGCAGGTCTTGCAGCCTCCTGAGTAATCTGAATCTACTTTGAACATTCCTTCCCCCAGATCTACTCGTGGGGGTTTAATCCTCGGATGGGGCGTGGATTCTTCTGGATTTGTCTTTTTTTCTCCTCTATATAGAACCTGTTCTCCTTTACTCCCGTCTCGATATATAGTTATTCCCTTTACTCCAAGTTTATACCCCAGGAGGTATATTTCTTCCACATCCTTTGGAGTAGCATAGTAGGATAGATTTACTGTTTTTGATACAGCATTATCCACCCATTTCTGGAAAGCTGCTTGCATTCTTACATGCCATTTAGGCTCAATATCATGTGCTGTTACGAAAATCCTTCTTGTATCGTCTGGAATTCCCGTTACATCTCTTATGCTTCCTGTGAGTGCAACTTGATGCATTAAGCTATCTGAATAAAATCCTTTCTCTTTTGCTATTTCCTCAAAATATTTATTGGTTTCTAAAAGTTCTGTTCCCTCCATTACACTTCGTATATATACGACAGCAAATAGAGGCTCAATACCACTTGAACATCCTGCTAATATGGAGATGGATCCTGTTGGTGCAATTGTTAATCTTGTAGCATTCCTTATTGGTGCTTCCCCATTTTTGTCAAATGTTGAGCCCTTGAAATTCGTGAATGGTCCTCGCTCTTCTGCAAGTTTTTGCGAAGCTTTCTTTGCTTCTATTTCGATGAATTTAATTATTTCATCAGCAACAGAGATAGCTTCCTCACTGTCATACGAAATTCCCAGTTGAATTAATAAGTCTGCAAATCCCATAACTCCAAGACCAATCTTTCTGTTTGCTCTCGACATTTTTGTTATTTGTTCTATTGGAAATTTCGACTGGTCTATTACGTCATCAAGGAAGCGGATAGATTTGTGAACAGTCTCTTTGAGTAAATCATAATTTATAGAATTGTCCTTTACCATCTTATCCAGGTTAATTGAACCTAAGTTACATGCCTCATAGGGAAGGAGAGGCTGTTCACCGCAGTCAAGCGATAAAAACCCATTTGCAATATAACTCAATGTTTTTGGTTCTGTTAAATCATAAACTTTTTCTTTGCCTACATATTCTACATTTATGATCTCCTCTTGTTTTCTTTCCGAGCGTAAATCTTTCTCGTTTATCTTAGCCAACAAATCTCTTTTTCTTTTGGTAAGAAAATTAATCTCTTTTGCAAATTTCTTTATAGGAATGCGAGAAATATGCAACTCAAAGAGTTTTCCGTCTGTATTGTAGCTTATTTCTGTATCACCTTTATTAGTATAGGTAAAAATCCCTTTTCTTGGTTTTCTACTCCTATCATATACACGTGATTTAATTCCTAGATTTAGAAGAAGAAGTTGGACCTGCTTTAACAATTCCTTGGATTTAGAGGTTAGTCTAACATAATAATTACCATGTTTTTCATCAAAATTTATAGTGCCATCAGCAGAAAATAAGCCTCTTATAAATCCGATTATAGCTTCTCTGGGCGCAGTAAAAATTGTCTCTGGTACTCTTTTTTCTTCCGATTTCCAATTTTTTATTCCCAGTTTTTCAAAGAATTCTACAAAGAATTTGCTGTGATAAGAGAGATGGTAGACTCCATTATCTCTTTTTATCTCTTTAATATCCGAGTTATACCACTTATTTAAGTTAGATTTTAGTTTTTTTAGAACTTCTAAAGAATCTAAACCAAAACTAAAGCCAACCCGGCAATTCCTATCTCCACTTCGGAGCCAGCCATCCCCGATTAACCAACCAATTACTTCTCCGAATTCCACGCTCCATTCACTAGGGAGATTGAATTGATATTTTTTGCCATTTTTCCCTGAGAACTCATTTTTTACTTCAAATGGTAATCTGTAATCCTTGCTGAAGTTACCCACACCTGATTGGATTAAAACTTTCTCTCCAGGGGTTAAGTGTTGAAGTTCTTTCCAACCATGATCGGTCATTATTTTATGATCGGCAGTGGCTTTTAGTTCGTAGCCTGACTCTGTCTCTACCTTATAGATTTCTTTAACACCTGAGCAAAAAGCTTGGGAGATAGTTCTTAGGGTTGTCCCTGTACTTTCGTTTAACAGCAAGGAATCATTTCCATTGTTTATAGGTATGCGGTTATCAGTAGTAATATGAGGGTCCTCTTTCTGAAATCTCTTTACTAAATTCTCCATTCTTTCTAAGCCTAATTCTGTCATAACTAAAGTGTCGCCAGTTACACAGGGGTTAGTGCTCTCTATCTGACCTATATGTGGTGTTGGGTTATCTTTATTAAGGCGGTCCAAGAATACAATTCCAGGATCACCTGTTTTCCATGCATTATAGACAAGCAGGTCAAATATAGCTCTTGCTTTCACAGTCCGAACTACTTCATTATTCCTTGGATTCTTCAATTCTATAGTTACGTTTTTCTCTACTGCTTTCATAAATTCTTCATCAATTCCCACCGAGATATTGAAATTACTAAATTGAACTGTCATATCCTTTGCAGTAATGAAATCAAAGATATCAGGATGGTCATATCTTAATATCCCCATATTAGCCCCTCTTCTCCTTCCTCCCTGCTTAATAACATCAGTTGCTACATCGAATACACGCATGAATGAGATAGGTCCTGAAGCGACCCCCCCGGTGGATTTTACTATATCCTCGGAGGGTCGTATCCCTGAAAATGAAAAACCAGTTCCACCACCACTTTTATGAATAAGAGCAGTGTATTTAACAGCATTAAATATATCTTCCATAGTATCTGGTATGGGAAGCACAAAACAGGCTGAAAGTTGTTGAAGGGAGGTTCCTGCATTCATAAGAGTGGGAGAGTTGGGAAGGAAGATAAGGGAACGCATAAGTTCATAAAATTCCCTTGACCATTTTTCTACGTCTTCTTCTTTTCCATAATTAAGCTCGGCTTCTGCAATATTGCTTGCCACCCTCTGGAACATTTCGCTCGGGGTTTCCATAACCCTACCTTCCGAGTCCTTAAGAAGGTATCTTCGCTCAAGGACCTTAACTGCATTAAGGGTTAATTTAATATCGTCTTCGACCCCTGTGAGTAAACTTTTTGCTTCACGAATCTCAGTTCTCTTTTGTCTGTATAATATAAATGCTTTTGCAGTGGCAGCGTGACCCTGCTTTATTAAAGTTTTTTCTACTGCATCCTGTATTGTTTCAACTTCAGGAATTTTATCTCCCAGTTGCTCTACAAGGTGAGTTTCAACTTTATGTGCAAGCTTTCTTGACAGTTCCAGATTTGAACCACCAACCGAACGGGCTGAATTAAATATTGCTTGTGCTATCTTTTCTTTATCATAGGGAACTACTCTCCCATCTCTTTTTTTAACCTTATCAAACATACAACCTCCCCTTATTCCTTAAAGAGTGAATAGGTATATGGGTACTCATTAACTATTTTATTATTATTTTTTAAACTTTTTATGGATGCCCCCTTTTTATATTTTAAGAACTCATTAATGATTTTGTAATCCTCTTTCTATATATTATAAAAAATCCTAATAATTCAAGTATAAAATTTTTTTGATTTTTTGATAAATCCACTAAAGTTAAGTATTGGGCATCATTTGATAATTAACCGCTAAGTGGTTATGTTATTTCACTTTCTCTACAGTACACAATATTTCCATTTATTAGGGTCATATAAACTCCCTCTTTATCTATAACTACTAAATCAGCCTTCATGCCCTCTTCAATTCTTCCCACTTCACTTTCTATAAAGGATGCATAAGCACCTCCTTCGGTGTAGGCTTTAATTGCCACATCTCTTCCAATCCTTTGAGAGGGGAATGGAGCCTTTATTGCTTCTTTTATCCCAAAAAGGGGTCCATAAGGCATACCATCAGAACCAAATGTAATTCTTCCTCCTTCTCTTATTATAAAATATAATCTATTATTATACATATAATCTTTACCCAGCGCCATCTCATATAATCCTCCCGGCTTTGACCATTTAAGGAAGTTGGGTTGCATAGATAAGATGATGTTTCTATCTATAGCTTCTTTGATTTGTCCATCCCTTGCCAGTTCGAAATGTTCTATTCGATGCCTTGCAGGATTGCTTTTGGGGTTTTTTTTCATAGCGCGAAGTACAGTCTGAATAGCTTCATCACCTATAGCATGTATTGCCAGTTGATAGCCATTATTATTTGCATAATCAATTAACCTTTCCAGCTGTTCTTTACTGCACAAGAGTAAACCTTTGCCTCCTGAGGTATATGAAAAATTACAAAGTGCAGCAGTTCTCGCTCCGATTGAGCCATCTGTGTATACTTTGATGCCAGCAAGTCTTACCTTTTTAGTGGATTCAAGGCTTTTGATTTCTTCTATATAGGTATCTTTTATAAAAGCATATATGGCTAGTCTTAATTTCCCTTCCTTTTCGAGGGACTGAGATGTTTTAAAATATTTTGGAGTCATTATATCATGAATTGAGGTAATCCCGAGCTTTAGAAGTTCATCCTCTGCCAGAATAATTGCTTTTTTTATATCTTCTCCTGATGGAGGAAATATCTCGTTGATATTTAGAACCACCTCCTCTTCAAGTATCCCGGTATTATAATTTATTCTTTCCAACCCTTTTGGTATTTTACTTAGAGCAGAGTCATTAGCCACAGCTATGTGCCCGCATACCCTTCGGAGTATTATCGGGCGGTCTTTTGATATTTTATTTAATTCTTCTTTTGTTGGAAAAGCCTTTTCTTCCAATTCGCTTTCATCCCAATCCTCAGCTATAGTAATCTCTTCTGTTTCTTTTATCTCCAAATGTTCTTTCAATCTTTCATATAATTCTATCTTTGATTTTATGTTCGATAGAACTAACCGGTTCTTTTTGAGTCCAAGTTGAATAATATGTGTATGGGAATCACAGAAACCTGGATAGATTTCTTTTTCAGGGAATAATAACTCCCTATCTGGTTTTCCTGGTAAGGATATTAGACCATCTTTTATATAAATATCATTTATCTTCAGCATTTATAAAATCCTTATATCTGCGTTTTTAGCATTTTTACTCACCAAAGTCTTACGAAAGGCATATAAACTGGACAAATCTGATAATGAGTAAATAGGTAGATGGGTGGATGAGTTTTTATTTCTTATTTTTATTTCACTCATATACACATTTACTGATTTACCCATTCACGTCAATCTTTATTTTTCATCCTCGAATAAAGAATAAGCCTATCAGTATAAGAATTATTCCAATCCACTGGTGAAGTTTCGGATAGTTACGATTAAAAATGTCGTATATTACAGGTACTAAGGGGTGTAGATTGGCCACAGGGATTACAAGGCTTACGTAGGATATATTTACTGCAATATAGAATAGCAGAGAACCGCTACTACTTACTAAAGCACTTCCTACTGCAAAGAGGTAATCTTTTGTATTTATTTTAGATGAACTGTTTGTTCTATTTTTTTCGTTCTTTTTACTCTGAGAGGTAATTATGTAATAAGTTATCCAGATTGGGAGTGCAATAAATACAAAGAAAAGATTTATGTTTATAGGTTTTACGATTCTTACAGCTATTCCGCTGAATCCACCCCAGATACCCCATCCTATCATGGCTCCTAAAGCTAAATAAATCCAATTACCGCTGTTATATCGTAAATCCTTTATTGTGATAAGTATGATACCCACAATTATTGAGGAAATTGATGCAATCTGGATATTAGAGATTGGATTCTTGAAGACGAATACTCCAATCATTACACTGATAATAATTGCAGAGGATGTTATGGGAGATAATAGAGAAACAGGTGCCTTTTCTAATGCTTTATAATAGAATATAAAACCAATTGCAGCAGAGCCCTCAGAGAGTAGTGGAAAAAGATAATTACCTGGTGGGAAGGGTGTACCAAACAATTTCCATATAATCCAGTAGAATATGAAAATAGTAATGCCCACAGTCAAGAGCATTCTTCTTGGAGAAATCCTGACTGTTCCAATTTTAGCTAATACAGCTGAACTCCCCCACAAGAATGCAGTCATGCAAGCAATCAAAAACCAGTTCATATAGCTTCAACTTTCATATTTATAGATTTGCTAATAATCAAAAATTGATATCTTTCTGGTTATGCCTATTCTGTTTTGTGGATTTAACATGAGAAAATATATACCTTCTGGTATTGCCCTCACCGATATTTCTTCATTATAATATCCAGCTTGATATAATCTGTTCTTGAAAATTTCCTTTATTTTCCTTCCTGCTAAATCATATATAGAAAGTGTGTAGATGTCAGTTTCTGGAATACCCAGGGTTACCATGAAAGGTTGTATGACTATTTCTGAAGAAACATTTATCGATAGATTTTTCGGCTCTTCTACATAAGTAGTCCCGGCTGGTACAAGTTCAATATTTAAGATTTGAGTTGAATCCCCATAGACCAATAAATTATATATGATTAAAGTGCAATAATCAGGTGCTGCAAATGTGAGGTCATATGAACCAGTCAAAAGTGGTCTGTAATAATCGCCAACAATAGGGTCAGTTTTTATTACCTTATCATAACCCGAAACCGAAACAGTTGCATAAACTGGTTCCCAGGTTTCTCCATCTCTTACAATTCCATTAACTCCTGTTCCTGCTTTTTCTATAAGATAGAGAATTGAATTTTTATTCTGACGCCAAAGCTCCGGGATTAGAGATGAATCAGGCCATTTTTCCGAGCTAAGTTCTACAGTGATATCTATACAATCGGTATAATGATATGACCAGTCCTGTAATGAACCGGTAATTAAATACCACTCTGAACCCCTTATTACTCCACTATCAGCGTATGATGGATCTGGTGAATTAAACATTGAATCATTTCTTATTGCGTAACCCTTTGATATCTCCCTTATAAGTGAATGGAATGGTGGGATTTCATGTGTATAATCCCACTGGTAGTTTACCACCCTTGCACCACTATGAAATGTTGCGGATAAGGTAAAGTTCATTGTATCTGACCAATTGGTTAGCGCACTGGTCTCTGGCTCATATTCCCAGTTTGCATCGCCACCAATGGAACTATCAGGAACAGGAAAATCACGGTTGAGGTCTTCACCACTGGCGTTGTATCGCCATCCCATCTCTCTGCCATCAGGGTTAATCATTGGAATAATGAATATCTCCCTGTTATCTACAAGATTGGCTAAATATTCATTGTTACTGTAACTCAACAAGAGTGTATCAGCAAGATTTAACAGTAGTTCACATCCTATGGGTTCGTTTCCATGAATAATACCGATGAATCGGATTTCTGGTTCATCTTCATCTACTTCCGGATTATCGGATATTTTTAGACAGATGAGTTCTCTTCCTTCTAATGATTGTCCTATAGAGAATTTATTTGTGATGTCAGGATATAGAATTGTAAGGGTATCTAATTTTGCAACCATATTTCCATAAGAATGGTATCCATTAGTTTTAATTGGTGGTTCTATAAATTTTTCTAATTTATATCCATGAGCTATTAATATTTTCATTTCTTCTTCATTTACTTTTGTGACTACCCAATTATCCTTTATTTCTTCTATAGAAATGCCAAGCTCATGTATTTCATATACCTCATTATGATCCTTTATTTTAAAGATAACCCTGTAAAAAGGAACTTTACTTGAAGTTAAAGTACAGGGAATAATGAATAGAAAAATATAACGTCTTATTACCTGGAAGATTTGATTCACTTTTTCAAAAAGCTTATTCTTGCAGGATAACTTTTTATCTACTCTCCCAATGACCTATTTAAGAAGCTGTTAAATTCAATATAGAATTCATCCATCAGAGACTCCCGTACAGTTCGGAGAGCCCTGTTCTTTGCAGCTTCAATGGTCATATGACCTTCGCGACCTTCTTTTGTGAACGTTTCCATAGTAGTTCCAGTCATAACATTGTGAACATCTATTAGGATTCTCCAGAGGACGAATATCTCTTCTCTTGGAAGATCAAGAGGTTCTATCTTTAGATTGGCTTTTATGGTTAAATCCACATTATCTCTACCCACAGTGAATCCAGTTTCCTGGATTACTTCACGGAGAAATCCTGCGAATTCTTCCTGAAATTCTCCTGTTACCTTGATATTGGTGATTATTTTTTTTGAAAGCTCGAAGATCTCCAAATTAAGTTTTTGTTTTGAGATTGGTGGAGCTGGAGTGTCATCCATATTTGAGACTATACGGTGGACCTGGCGAAGCCCTTCATTTATGGAAGTCACCTGCAAGGCTTTTTTAAGGTATATGAATTTTTCTAATTTACTATTTGAACCTTCCGCTAAATAATAGTACTCTTCTACTATATCGTCATTCTTTTTTATTTCATCGAGATATAATGGCTCTGTTTCAGTTCGGTTAATAAAGACTAACACATAGAACATTCCAGTCTTATCATAGAAATATGTCTCACCTTCCCTAACATTGATTAATCTGTTTTCGCTTTTTAAAGCGCTTTCGGTTAGTAAACTAATCGAATGATCAACATTAATATCCCTTCCCTTTCTGGATTCTGTATATGCCTCAATAATCCTTCTGTCAAAAGAGACGTCAACGGAGAAGATACTTGATAATGATGCGAGTGCATCTCTTTTTGCATATTCCCTCGAACTTCCGCTTCCTACAGCGGTTATATATAATGCATCATGATATTTAGAATTAGGGTTTTCTATCCATTCAGGCAGACCCTTTTCTGCTTTAGCTGAAGCACATCCAATTAGTGATAATATTAAGAGCACCTTTAGATTTATGAGATATTTTGTCAAAAGAAATCTTTTGTTCATCATAGATATGATACCCCCTCTATCAGGTTTAGTCCATCCTTCCTTGCCTCTACACTTTTCTTTAATTCTCTATCTATCACTTTCCCTCTACTGTTTAAGTATTCGAATGTGATATTATAGGTGCCCGGGGATAGTTCAATCTTTCCAACATAGGAATGCCCAGGCATAGTCCTCCAGCATCGAAGGTCTGCACTCTCTGTAATATCAGTTGCTACATCAACGAAGATCTTTAATATGGCTCCGAGGATTTTCTTATCCTCTGTCTTTTTATCTATTTCTTCCGTTGCTTTCTTATCCAGCATTGCCTTTAAGAAGGTTCTAAGTCCTGCACGAAGATAAATGATAGGCTTTTTGACTTCAAAGGTCATCCTGGCCACATTACCGAAATCTTCAAGATAGTGCATCTCATCCTTAAATTCACCATTAACTAATATTCTTATTCTTTCTATTCTTGAATCTCTATTTGTGATAGTTGGAACAGCAAACTTAAAGTGAAGGTCTTCCTCTCCTTCGTATCTAAAGAATAAAGTTGGTTTCTCTTCCCCTGGTATTGTTATTCTTCCTAAATTTAGGTCTGGGTTGAGATCAAGCGATAATTCCAGTGGATTCTTTACAGGGCTCTTCCCTATAAAACAAATAGGATAAAGAGGGACCTTTCCCCTGGCTGGAGTTTCAAAAACTTCGTCAAGAAAACCTCTCATTTTTGCTGGAGTTGATTCTTCCACTCTTTCTTTATCAATTCTTGCATCGTCATATTTACCAAAATGTAGATAAGAGAGCATACTTAAATAACTTCCCAGAGCTGAATACCGGAGATTGGTTTGACCGACCTTAAATTTAACATTCTCTTTGGTCTTACTAAGTTTATTCGCCATACCTCTATATTTATCCTGTAGTTTTGATAGTTTGACATCAATCCTTCTTACCTCAACCATGGCATCTTCAAGGTTATTGAGATGGATGTAGTTCAAAGACATTAAGATATTTGTGAATATATCCTCGTAGTCTTCACCAGGATAATCAAGGACATTATCATTGAGAATCATTGAGGTGGCTAATTTGGATATACTCTTTGTGAAATTCTCTTCGATTACCTGTTCTGCGCTGCTTAGAAATTTATTACTCTTTTCGTATTCTTTTGCATTGTGGAGCGCAATTCCTATGTCGAGGTAATAAAGAACCTTATCCTTCTCTTCATACTTACCTTCTTTTTTAGCTTCAACGATCTCGGATATGGCTCTCTTGTAATTTCTATTAGTGAACTCTCTATCAATATCTTCGTAGTGACTTATTTGAGTTTGGATTGATGCACAAGAGGTTAAGATAAGGAGTAAAGGGATTACAAGAGGTGAGTTTTTACTAAGACCTCTTACCACTTATATCCCGCCTGCTCAATCAATTTCTTTATCTTCTTATTTCCTATCCAGACCTTTAGATTCTTCTCAACGTCTACAAGCTCAAGGTCAACCGAATAGAGGATTGCCTTTTTACCTTCTAGGACATCTTCTACTGATTTAAATGTTCCAATAAGGACGAAATCAGCACCAACTTCCTCTCCGAGCTTTTTTGCAGTTTCCATAGACGCATACATCTGTTGATCCAATCTTTCTTCTCTTATCTCTTCTCTTTCTATTTTTGATGCAACAAATTGAACCTGACCAGAGTTTATGAGCTCTCGTTCCATATCCTTTGTAAATAGTTCCATATTGACGTGTTCTGTGCTCATATTCCTGATGGTCCCAACGATTACTACAGGATTTTCACCCTTATTCTTATGGAAGTTTGAAAGCCAGGGACGCGATACCATATCCTTTATCATTTCTTCAGCTACAAGTCTCGCATCTGTATCATTCCATCTTCCCGAGAGGTCAGTTACTTCAGTGGTTGATATTCTTTTTACAGTCCTACCACCTGCACAACCAGAGAGAATAATAAGAAA
>SOIB01000158.1 GCA_004377355.1 Candidatus Stahliibacteriota bacterium
TGTGAGCCGACCCTTTCCTTTAAGAGGGGCTTTGATAAAGCGCCTAATAGTTGGTCTCCATATACGAGTGTCCCTTTCTCATCCACTATCCCAATTCGGTCAGCGTCCCCATCATACCCCATACCCATATCAGCATTCTTTTCCTTTACTCTCTCTCTGAGTTGCTCTGTATATTCGATAACCGTTGGATCAGGAAGATGGTTTGGAAAATTCCCATCAGGTTCGCAGTTTATACAATCGACATCTGCACCTAACCGAGTGAATAATTTTGTTGCAATGGGACCTGCAGTTCCATTACCGGGGTCCATTATAATAGAGAGTTTTCTTTCAGGGTTTATGAGTTTTGAAGTATAATCTAAGTATTCATCAATTACATCTTTTTTGGTTATCTCTCCACTTCCATTTTCATAGTCCTCTTCAATTATTAATTTTTTCAGTTCCTGGATTTCTTCTCCGTAGATGGTATCCTTTCCTTTCATCATCTTAAAACCATTATATTCTATTGGATTATGACTCCCGGTTATCATTATTCCACCATCGAGACCAAAGTGAAAAATAGAAAAGTAATGCAAGGGGGTAGGGACTATACCGATATCCTTTATATTACAACCAGTTTCAATTATTCCTTTAGATGTACTTTCAAATAGCCTTGGAGAACTTTTTCTTACATCCATTCCTAATGCAAGTTCTGTTAGGTTTTTTCTCTTCAGGTGGGTTCCGAACGCCCTACCTAAGTGATATGCAAATTCATCTAATAAGTCTTGATCAGCTATACCCCTGATATCATACTGCCTGAATATTTCATCCTTTACCTTCATCTTTATATCCCCTTTTATAATTGTAAGTTAGTTTAATCTCTGTCATCTCTGATAAAACAAATTTATGGCGTTCCCTTCCACTACCAGATTTCTTAAATCCACCAAACGGTATATAGTCTACCCTGAAATTTGTGGAATCATTTATCATAACTCCTCCAAATTTCAGTTCCTTAGATGCATAGAGAACATTATCTATATCTTTTATAGGCAGAGAATATATCATTCTTAAGAGTATGTCAAGAGAATGGAAATGAAATATATTGGCTAGAATATTTTCAATATTACCAGTAATGAATTCTTAAGATGTATAAATCCTATTTTAATTGAATGTTACATTGTAAAGGTGTATTGTTGTTATTAATGACCTTGAATGAGAATTAATAGAACATTTTTCTCATTTCCAGAAGTTTTTTATCAATAGGTTTTGGTGAGTTTTTTATTACTTTTTCTAATTCAACAGGGACAACCTTGTTGGCTTTTAGTGCAACCATCCTGTCAAAGTTGCCTTCCTTGCATAGTTCTACTGCACTAACACCAAATCTTGTTGCAAGAATTCTATCAAATGCAGTTGGTTGACCTCCACGCTGTAAGTATGCAAGAGTTGTTACTCTAACTGGTAGGTGTAGGATTTCCTGGAGTTGATTTGCAAGATAATGACCAATTCCTCCCAGTCTTACATGTCCAAATTCATCTGTTTCAGCATCTTTTGTTATCTGTTGGTCCAATTCTACAGGTTTTGCACCTTCAGATATAACCACAATTGAGAAGTATTTTCCCACTTCTGCGCGTTTCTTAATCCTTTCTTCTACTTCACTAATTTCAAAGTTTTCTTCTGGAACTAAAATAACATCTGCACCGCCTGAAAGTCCACCAAAAAGTCCTATCCAACCCGCATCACGCCCCATAACTTCCAGGATCATTACTCTATGGTGAGAATAGGCTGTAGTGTGAAGTTGGTCAACTGCATGCATTACTATGTTCAAAGCAGAATCAAAACCAATTGAATATTCAGTCTCAGCAAGGTCGTTATCAATTGTCTGTGGTATGCCTACTGCTTTTATTCCATGTTTTTTTAGCTTATGAGCTGCACCAAGTGTATCGTCTCCACCTATAGCAATTAAAGCGTCAATTTTATGCTTCTTATAATTCTTTTTAACCTTTTCTATATCCTTATCGCTTTTATATGGATTTGTTCTTGAAGTTCCAAGCTTTGTACCACCTACTTGAATGATACCTGAAACATCCCTTAAAGTTAGCTTTATATAATCATTTTCTATTAAACCACTCCACCCATTCTTAAATCCGATTACTTCTATACCTTCCCAGTTTGCTTTTTTAACAATTGCCCTTATGGCTGCGTTGATTCCTGGAGAATCTCCACCACCACTTAATACTCCAATTCTTTTTATTTTTGGCAATTTATAACACCCCCTTTATCTAAGTTATTATTGCACGTAAAGGCTCTTTCCGTCTGAACATGCTTGAGCGATTAATTTTTCTGCAGTCTTTTTTATCTGTTCCCTAATTAACTTTGATACGCTTCTTGGGTCGAAATCCGCTTTAGAAGGACTCCATTCAGATTCAGAGAAAAAACCATCACGGTCATCGGGAACTCCTTCTGGTGGTAAAATTGAATATTTATGTTCTATATAAAAATCCAGTGCAGTTCTTGCATACTCGTATTGATAACGCGTGTCTTTATTTAACTTGCAGATTCCGTATTTTAGAATCTCTTTTATCTGATTCTCTAATAGTCCAGAGGAGCCATGAAGAACCAGTGGTACTTCTTTATTGGCATCTATCAAAGCATCATTTATTTTTTGAGCAAGGTCTGTACGGAGTTCTATATTCCTTCCTTTACTGACACCATGTTGCGTTCCAATAGAAATAGCCAAAAGATCAATTCCAGTCTTTTCTACAAACTCCACTGATTCCCCGGGATCTGTGTAGAAAGCTTCATCAGATGCAGTTTCTTCGTCTTCTACACCCTTGATCTTACCCAGTTCGCCTTCAATAAGGATTCCTTTTTCACGTGCCATCTTTACAACTTCGTGTGTAATCCTGACATTTTCATCAAATGCTTCCAGTGATGCATCGATCATAATTGAAGAAGCAAGCTTCTCTTTGACAGCAATTTTTATAAGCTCCAAATCTTTTTTCTTCCAGTGGTCAAGGTTGAGAAAAACACCAATATCATATTTTTTAGCCAATATTTCAATATACTTCGACATGGTTCGAAGACCTGTAATAATATCACCCCCTCCAGCAAATTTACAGGCACCTGTGCTGAGTTGTAGGACAAGATCTGACTTTTTGTTATCTGATGCTTCGAGTAGACCAATTAAGACATTGGGTTCAACGAAATTTGATGCCATAAAGCCATAACCTTCTCTTTTAGCTTTCTTATATATTCTGTCAAGTTCAAAACCATTCAGGAATGGCATTTCAAACCTCCTTGTTTTT
>SOIB01000149.1 GCA_004377355.1 Candidatus Stahliibacteriota bacterium
TTAATGCTAATATGCTCCAAGCTTCGGTTGAAAATAAAATAAAGAGATTTTTCTTTTCATCTTCTGCTTGTATATATCCAACTTTCCGCCAAACTGACCCTAATGTAACTGCATTAAAAGAAGTCGCTGCCTATCCAGCCGATCCTGACAACTTTTATGGCTGGGAAAAATTATATACAGAAAAAATGTGTGAAGCATTTAAAAAAGATTATGATTTGGATATTAGAATCGCCAGATATCATAATATTTATGGGCCTGAAGGCACGTATAAAGGAGGAAGAGAAAAAGCACCAGCAGCTCTTTGCCGCAAGGTTGCCGAAGCATCAAATCCTGGTGAAATAGAGATATGGGGGGATGGAAAACAAACCAGGTCATTTTGTTATATAGATGACTGTTTGAGAGGAACCATAATGCTTATGGAAAGCGATTATCTTGAACCTCTAAACATTGGTTCAGACACTCTGGTAACTATAGATGAACTTGCTGATATCATAATAAAAATTTCTGGGAAAACAATTTCAAAGGAATACGACACGACCGCTGCCCAAGGTGTTAGAGGAAGAAATGCAGATTTAGATTTAGTGAAAAAAACACTCGGATGGGAACCTAAAATCAGCTTGGAAGAAGGTCTAGCTAAAACATATAAGTGGATAGAAGAACAGGTAAGAAAAGATAAATAACTTTTTGGAAAGACGAGAGAAAAGCTATTAATCCTAAAATTACAATACTCTGTCAGCTATTTTATCCAGAATTAGTATCTACTGGTCAAACTTTAACAGAATTATGTGAAGTACTAATAGACTTAGGGGTTAAAATAGAAGTTATCTCCGGACCTCCAACCATACTTAATAGAAAAACAAATGTCAGTCGACTTTTAGTCTATAAGGGGATTCAAATAAAAAGAGTCTGGGGAACTCGTTTTCCAAAGCTGAGTTTCATAGGAAAATTTATTAATCAGATCACATACGCTTTAAGTGTATTTTTTCATTTACTGTTTGATTCTTCAAAAAGACCGATTCTTGTCGTAACAAACCCTCCTTTCCTAGGAGTTATTTGCGCAATACTCAGGGCAATTGGGGGAAAACCATATATTTATCTAATATTCGATGTCTACCCAGATACTGCAATAAAACTTGGTGTACTCAAAGAAAAAGGATTAATAGCGAAATTATGGGATCGGTGGAATCAATTTATTCTCAAATACGCCTCTGCTGTAATCGTATTGGGACGTTGTATGAAAGATGTAATTATTAATAAAGGAAAGAGCATAAGTTATCTTACTGATAAGACCCATCTAATTCATGTGTGGAGTGATGACAGAAAGATTAAACCTGTTGAAAAAAAAGAAAATCCATTCGTTGAGAAGTGGAACTTAGATGGAAAATTTGTAGTTGGTTATTCGGGAAATATGGGAAGGTTCCATGATATGGAAACAATTATCTACGCTGCAAAAAATTTAAAAAAATACAAAGATATACTTTTTCTTTTCATTGGAGAAGGATATAAAAAAAGGTGGATGAAAGAGTTTGCTGTAAAGTGGAAATTAACAAATTGTCAATTCAATACTTATGTAAACCGGAGCGACCTGGGATTATCTCTCGCCTGCGCCGATGTTGGGTTAGTTTCATTGTCACGCGGTCAGGAAGGCCTATCGGTTCCTTCAAAAACATTTGGTATTTTAGCCGCCGGAGTTCCTGCTATTGCCATAATGTCTCGAACATCAGAAATAGCTTTAATTATAGAGGAGAACAATTGTGGAATAGTGGTGGAACCTGGCGATGTACAAGGTTTAGTCAATTCTATTCTCATGCTCTATAACGATAATGATCTTTGTAAAGAGCTCGGGAAAAACGCAGTAGAAGCGATTAATAACAAATATAGTCTTAAAAATGCCGCTCTAAAATATTTTCCTATTATTGAATCACTTCAGTATTAGAGCTAGAATATCTTGAGAATCTTATAGAGGAAAGGGTGAATATAAAAGGTAGTTCCATAAGATCACTCCTCATTCTAATCGGGGATATCCTTATTGTTCCTTTTTCTTATGTGGCGGGCTACTATTTGCGCTTTGGAACTCTTTCTAGCTTTAGAGAAAAATTTGCCTTATGGTTTATTCCTTTAATTATTATAAGCTACCTCGCTATATTTCATTTTTTTGACTTATACAGATTAAAGAAGAATTACTTCACAATAAATTCTTTTGTAACAATATCTTTAAGCGTAGTCGTGGCTTCTGTATTTGTTTCTTTTTTAAACTATGGAATTTTTCTCTTTCCCATCGGTAGAGGAATCCTTGTTATAGCAAATATAGTTCTTCTTTTTTTGGCTTTTGTTTGGAGAGGTTTCTGCTATCAACTATTTAAGTATTTGATAAAGCCCATGAGGCTACTTATCGTCGGAGCTGGAAAAGCAGGTCAAGAGATTGCTCAGATTATTGAACAGGCTGGAGGCAACTTTGAAGTTGTAGGCTTCATTGAAGATGATAAGAATAAAATAGAAAAATCCGCGCTAAAAGAAAAGATTGAAATATTAGGCACCTCAGATCAACTTCTGACCTTTGCTGAAAAGCACAGAATTGATCAGATTGTTCTTGCTTTTGGAGAGAAAGATAATCCTCAATTAACAAAAGATATACTGAGCGCTCGATTGAGAGGAATTGAAGTAATAGATATGCCTAATATGTATCAAGCATTAAAGAAGAGAATACCCATTAACTACGTAGATGAGAATTGGTTCTTAATAGAGAAGGGATTTGAACATTCTACCAATATTTTAGTTATAAAAGTCAAACGACTAATAGATATAATTGTTTCTTCTATCATTCTTCTTATAAGCTTGCCTCTCTGGCCACTTATTGCTTTATTTATCAAAATTAACTCTCGAGGTCCCTCGTTTTATGTACAAAAAAGGGTCGGAAAAAACGAATCTCTTTTTTCTCTGTATAAATTCAGGTCTATGATCGATAAAGCTGAAGAAGATGAGGCAGTTTGGGCAGATGAAAATGATAAAAGAATTACACTGGTGGGGAAAATCTTGCGCAAACTGCACCTGGATGAATTGCCTCAATTCTGGAATGTAATCAAAGGGGAAATGAGTTTGGTGGGGCCTCGGCCTGAAAGGCCAGAGTTTGTTGAAGAATTAAATAAAAAGATTCCTTATTATTCGCTGCGCCATTTTATGAAGCCCGGGATAACAGGATGGGCTCAGGTGAATTATCCTTATGCTTCCTCTTTGAAAGACTCACAGGAAAAAATGGAGTATGACCTTTATTACGTCT
>SOIB01000104.1 GCA_004377355.1 Candidatus Stahliibacteriota bacterium
CTCTGTGTCCTTTGCTTGCCCCGTAAGGAGGAAACGACTGTACCGGGGTGTCTCTGTGGTGAATTTTATCTGAGTTCAACTGAGGTTGGGGGATTCTCTTATGCTTGACAAAAGAATGAAGATTAATATTAATATAAAAATGGATTACGAGACATTCTACGGTTTTGACCGTAAACCTTTCTCAACATCACCTGATGAGAGGTTTTATTTTAACAGTACAGAGCATTCAAGGGCTATGAAAAAATTATTGCATGGGATTGAGAATAGGTTGGGACTTTCGGTTCTCATAGCTGATATCGGGATGGGAAAGACAACTTTAGCGCGCAGGATGCTCAACATACTTTCCTCTGATAATAAATATGAGGTTTCTCTTCTGGTAATAATTCATCCCGATATTACTGCAGGGTGGCTCCTTAAGAAGATGTCCCTTCAATTAGGCGTTGATGTTGAGGATGAGGAGAGAGTCAAAACAATATCTGAGCTCTACAAAAAATTACAGACGTGCTATGACGTTGGAAAGAAGGTTGCAGTCCTTATCGACGAGGCAAATATGCTCAGGGGTAAAGATATTATGGAAGAAATTCGTGGTCTTTTGAACATCGAGACACAATCTATACACCTTATAAATTTTGTCTTATTTGGCTTGCCAGAAATGGAGGAAAATTTAAAACAGGATGAGGCTCTTTACCAGAGGATTGCTATAAGAACTACACTTAATCCCCTGGATTTAAAATCCGTCCATAGTTATATTGTTCATAGGATAAGAATTGCAGGTGGACAAAATATCCCATTTACAGATAAAAGTTTTGGGTTGATTCATAATTATTCTGGAGGAAAACCAAGACTCGTTAATATAATCTGTGAAAATGCTCTTCTCGAGGGCTTTCTTGAAAAGAAAAAAGAGATTGATTCGGAATTAATTAATATAGTCCTTACAGACCTTGCACTTGTGAAGAGTGAAAATGATTGAGTTTGTAAAGGGAGAGGGAGGTGGAAACGATTTTATACTCATCTCTCACAGAAATAATTATAATTATTCCAAGTTGGCCTTAAGGCTCTTACAGAGAAGGGTTTCAATCGGTGGGGATGGTCTTGTTGTTATGAACGGTAAGAGGATGAGATTCTTTAATCCTGATGGATTAGAGGTTCCCTTCTGTGGGAATGGGGTCAGAGTTTTCTTTTATCTTCTTTACCTTGAAGGAAATGTGAGGGATAAGGATGAGATAATAACTGGTGCTGGAACCATTCCTTTGAAATATGAGGGTGATGGTAGAGTTTCTGCTATGATGCCGGAGATAAAAATTGGTGAGGAAATGGGAAATGGAATTATGGTATATTGTGGAGTTCCTCATTTAATTATACAGATGGATGATATTGAAAATATTGATGTAGAATCTGAAGGTAGACAACTTTCCACTCTCCTCCCGGATGGAAATAATGTAAATTGGGTTGTGGATAAAGGAGATTTTGTCTTAATAAGGACATATGAGAGAGGAGTTGATGGAGAGACTCTCTCCTGTGCGTCGGGTATTGCATCCGCATCTTATATAATTATGGAAGAATCTGGTGTAGATAAAATCATAATAAAGTCTAAAGGGGGAGATTTCAAGGCAGAAAGATGTAGAGATAGAGAGAATAGACTTTTCCTGATTGGCGATGTTAAGATTACATTTAAGGGAGTCATTCCTGAAAAGGAGGTTTATTGGCAAAAGAAAGGAATTTAATCGACGGATTAACGTTCGATGATGTTCTTTTGAAGCCAGGATACTCATCGGTTATTCCCCAGGAGGTTTTGCTTAGTAGCCGTTTTAGCACGAATATTAGTCTTCGACTACCAATAATAAGCGCTGCTATGGATACTGTAACAGAGAAGGAGATGGCAATAGCCATGGCATTACAGGGGGGACTTGGAATCATACATAAGAATATGTCGATAGAAAGACAGGCTTCACATGTGAGGGAGGTTAAGAGATATGAGAGTGTTATGATTTCGGACCCAATAATAATCTCACCCTCGGAGACTATTGCGCAATTAAAGGATATTATGGAGCAGTATAATGTCTCCGGAGTGCCTGTTGTTGATAATGATAGAAAGATACTGGGTATAGTTACAAAGAGGGATTTGATATTTGAGGAAGATGAAAAGATTCCAATAAGAAAAGTTATGACTACACGAAAGGACCTCGTAACAGGCAAGGAAGGTATCTCTTTAGAAGAAGTAAAGAAAATTTTAAGAAAACATAAGGTTGAAAAATTGCCCCTCGTTGATAGGGATGACCACCTTACCGGTCTTATTACACTTCGTGATATACTAAAGAGAAAGGAATTCCCACAAGCCAATCTTGACGAAGAGGGAAGGCTGTATTGTGGGGCAGCTGTGGGAGTTGCACCGAACACGGAAGAAAGAGCAGGGGAGTTGATAAAGGCAGGAGTGGATTGTCTTATTGTTGATACCGCACATGGGCATACAAAGAGGGTTTTTGATGTAGCCAAGCGTCTACGGAAGATGTCGGACTGTGATATTGTTGTTGGTAATATTGCGACTGGAAAGGCAGCAAAAGACCTTCTTAAATTAGGTGTTGATGCATTAAAGGTCGGGGTTGGACCTGGTTCAATCTGCACAACAAGGGTAATAAGTGGTGTTGGAATTCCTCAACTTACTGCTATAATGGAAGTTGTAACCGCAGTTGAAGGAAAAAAGCCTGTTATCTCTGATGGAGGAATAACGTATTCCGGAGATATCACAAAAGCCCTTGCTGCAGGAGCAGATTCAGTGATGCTTGGAAATCTGCTTGCTGGAACCGATGAGGCACCAGGGGATCAAATATTCCTTGAAGGTAGGAGGTTCAAAGTGTACCGGGGTATGGGGTCGATTGATGCAATGAAGGAGGGAAGTAAGGATCGTTATTTTCAAACTGGGAAATTAGTTCCGGAAGGTGTTGTCGCACGTATCCCTTATAAAGGTCCTGTAAGTGAAGTTCTATTCCAGCTTACTGGTGGATTAAAGTCAGGGATGGGGTATGTTGGTGCAAGAAATTTAGCGGAACTAAAAGAAAAAGCAGAATTTATCAGGATTACTTCTGCTGGAGTTCGAGAAAGTCATCCTCATGATGTCAAGATAACAAAGGAACCTCCCAACTACGAGATTTGATTGTAAGTTCTTAACGGGACTGAGGAACTTCTTCATGTCAAGAAGGATATTATTATATCAAATAGAAAGTTACCACATGACAGTTGCAGAATGCAAAAATTATTGTAATATCCATGGACTGATGAATGTTTTAATTTATACGATAAGGCGTTGGTAATGGAGGATTGTTTAATAATATGCTAAACAATAAAATAAATACTTCAGGAGGTAATGTGAGTAATATGCATGGAACTACAATCCTTGGTGTAAGGCGTGATAATATTGTTGCAATGGGTAGTGATGGACAGGTTTCATTTCAGGAAACAATAATGAAGGAGACAGCAAAAAAGGTGCAGACGCTGCACGAGGGAAAGGTTCTTGTTGGATTTGCAGGTGCAGTTGCAGATGCACTTACACTTTTTTCCATGTTTGAAGAGAAACTTGATAATTACCCAAAAAATCTCCCCAAAGCTATGATGGAACTTGCAAAAAGCTGGAGAAAGGATAAATTTTTGCGGAAGTTAGAAGCTCTCCTTGGAGTTATGGATAGAGAAAATTCATTCATTTTATCAGGTGGTGGAGAGGTGATACAACCTGATGATGGTGTTGTTGCTATTGGGTCTGGAGGAGCTTATGCAATTTCTGCTGCAAGAGCACTTCTCAAGCATTCTTCACTTGATGCTCCAAGCATTGTGGAAGAATCGATATTGCAGGCATCCAAAGTATGTATTTATACAAATGATAAGATAACTATCGAGGTTTTAAAAAATGAAGAATAATCATCCATTGAAGCCAAGAGAAATAGTAGAAAAGTTAGACCGCTATATTATAGGGCAGGATGAGTCAAAAAAGTCAGTTGCAATAGCTGTAAGGAACAGATGGCGCAGGCAACAGGTTGGTGGAGAGATGGAAAAGGAGATTTATCCCAACAATATCATAATGATCGGACCAACCGGGGTTGGTAAAACAGAAGTTGCAAGGCGGCTTTCTATGATAGTTGATGCTCCATTTGTTAAGATGGAGGCTACGAAATTTACAGAAGTTGGATATATCGGTCGGGATGTTGAGTCTATGGTCAGAAGCCTTATGGATGTTTCTGTTAAGATGGTAGGGTCCAGGAAGAGAGAAGAAGTGCGTGAAAAAGCTGAGGAGCTGGCAGAGAGGAGAATTCTGGAGAATTTTCTACCAGCTTCTACTGATGAAGATGTGAGTGAAACCCGTGAGAAATTAAGGGAACGATTAAGGCAAGGTGTGTTTGAAGATAGAAAGATAGAAATAGATTTGCAGAAGAAAGAGCGTCCCTTTATTGAAGTACTTGGAGCAATTGGACCTGAGGAGTTGAATATTGGCTTACAGGATGCTCTATCAAGTTTAATGCCCAAATCTAAAAAGAAGAAGTTTATCACAGTTAAGGAAGCAAGGGAGATATTTATAAAGGAAGAGTCAGATAAGTTGATAGATCGCGAAGAATTGATTGAGGAAGCTAAATGGAAGACAGAAAATTCAGGAATGATTTTCATTGATGAAATAGATAAGATAGTGAGTCATGGTTCATTGTCTGGTCCTGATATTTCAAGACAGGGTGTTCAACGTGACTTACTTCCGCTTGTTGAGGGGACCACTGTAAACACAAAATACGGACCCGTAAATACAGACCACATCCTTTTTATCTCTGCTGGTTCATTTTCATCATGTTCTCCTGCAGACCTTATACCTGAGTTACAGGGTAGATTCCCAATAAGGGTTGAATTCAAGGACCTTACCCGTGAGGATTTTCGACGTATTCTTGTTGAACCAGATAATTCGCTTGTAAAGCAGTATAAAGCTCTCTTTCAGGCTGAGGGATACCAGCTTGAATTCACAGAAGAAGCTCTGGATTTAATAGCGGATTATTCTGTAAGAGTGAATGAGACGAGTGAAAACATTGGTGCAAGACGTCTCCAGACAGTTATGAATGCATTGTTAGAGGATTATCTATTCGAGATGCCCGAACTTTCAGAGAAACTAATTAAGATAAATGAGATGTACGTGGAAGAGAAACTTGATAAAATCGTGAGTGATGAGGATTTAAGCAGGTATATATTATAAAGATGATCTGGGAATCACTTGAGAATTTTGAAAAGGCAGGTGTAAAAAGTAGTGAAGAGGCTTTGAAGAGTCTCCTTGCTGAAGCAGAACTCACCGATGCTCTTGAACAATTAAGCGAGATGGAGAATTTATATCCCTCTGGTATAGGTAAAGGAGTGGTGTTATATAAAAAACGGATTAAGGACCGTAATCCTGAATTGTATATTAAAATTGCAAGCCCCCCGGTTGAATATAATTCATTCGATGGAGTTCCTATAAGTATATTTTGTTTTTTAATAACCCCATTGGATGATACACTCTATCTTAAGTATCTTACCAGATTATACAGACTAATCAATTTTTCATCGTTTAGAGAAAGACTTCTTAAATCTGAGTCCTTAGAAGAAGTGAGAAAACTGATAAAAAGAGAAGAGGAGGGATTTGAAACTTGAGGCGCTTTACTTTTTTTATCTGGTTAGTTATGCTTTTTGTTGTCACATCAATACCATCCAGTGCTTTCCCAAAGGTAAGAGTTGCCGGGTTTGATATACTCATCCATCTATTCCTTTATTCGGTCTTGACTGTTTTGTTTTTTTTTAGTTATGGTAGAAGAAATTGGAAATTTTTTTCTCTTATTGTGATAATTGCTATAATTGATGAACTACACCAATACTTTATTCCTGGAAGGATTGTGAGTTTTTTTGATTTGGGAGCTGATTTTTTGGGAGGGGGTCTTACATTCTGGCTCTTAAAAGCATAAGGAGAATTTAAAGTGAAAATGGATTCAAATAATAAATTTATAAATGTGAAAGGGACAAGAGATATCCTGCCTGAAGAAGCAGTGATGTGGAGGAGAATGGAAGAGATAATAAGAAAGAACATGGAAAATTATAACTACAAGGAACTCAGGCTCCCTACATTTGAATATACAGAACTCTTCAGGAAGTCCACTGGAGAAGATACAGAGTTGGTTCAGAAGCAAATGTATACCTTCCAGGATAAAGGAGGAAGGAGTCTTACACTCAAGCCAGAAGGAACTCCACCTGTGGCCAGGATGTATCTCCAGTATGGTTTGAAGAACAAGAGTCCATTACAGAAATTCTATTATATAGAGAGAATGTTCCGTCAGGAGAAACCCCAGAAAGGCAGATACAGGGAGTTTAGTTCATATGGTGCTGAAGCTATTGGTTCTGCTTCAGCTGAAACCGACGCTGAATTGATAAAATCAGCATTGGATATAATGGATGAGTTAGGTATTAAAGGAATAGAACTTAATATCAATTCAATTGGATGTCCCAAATGCAGGGTTGAATTCATAAAGCAACTCAAAAAATTCCTCGAGCCAAAATTAGATTCCTTGTGTGAAGATTGTAAGCAAAGGTTTTCCACTAACCCCTTACGAATAATGGATTGCAAGGTGGATAAAGATAAACTTACCGATGCTCCGGTTCCTCTGGATTATATCTGTGATGATTGTGAGATGCATTTCTCTATGCTTAAAAAATATCTGGATTACCTTAATGTTCACTATGTTGTGAACAGGAAACTTGTGAGAGGACTGGACTACTACACAAAGACGGTGTTTGAATTCGTCCATTCTAAATTAGGCGCTCAGGATGAGGTGGGAGGAGGAGGCAGGTATGATGGGCTTATTAAATTTATGGGGGGGGAGGATACACCTGCTTCGGGGTATGCTGTTGGAATGGATAGAATGTTACTGCTAATGCCAGAAGCTCCTAAACATAAAGGAATTGATGTCTTTGTTGTAACACTGGATAAGGAGTCTGATATAATTGGGTGGAAATTATTATCTCTATTAAGAGAAGGTGGCTTTTCAGCAGATAAGGATTCACTTGGTAGGAGCATGAAAGCTCAATTCCGTGAAGCAGATAGGCAGGATGCAACATGGACTATTATAATTGGTGAGGAAGAAAGAGAGAGGGGTGTTGTGCAACTAAAAAAGATGGAAACAGGAGAACAGAAGGAAGTTCCCTCAGATATTGAATCGATAAAGGAGGAAATAAAGTGTTAAGGGATGTAAACTGTGGAGAACTTCGAGTTAAGGATGAGGGTGAGGTTTTTACCTTAGCTGGATGGGTTCGTAAGATACGTGATCACGGGGAAATCATATTCATTGACCTATGGGACCGCTATGGGGTTACCCAGGTTGTCTTTTCACCAGAGGATCTGAAGCTTAGAGAAAGAGCAAAGAAACTGGGACTTGAATGGGTTATTAGAGTGAAGGGGAAAGTTAAGAAGAGGCCAAAGGAGATGGTTAATCCAGAACTTGGCACAGGAGAGATTGAGTTGGTAGTCAGTGAATTTGATATTTTAAATAAATCAGAGGTTCCTCCCTTCGTTGTAAAAGAAGACCTTAAAGCAGAATGGGAACTCCGTTTGAAGTATAGATATCTTGATATACGTCGTGATATGGTAATGAGAGGTTTTGTATTACGTCATCAATTAATGCAGAAAGCAAGAGAGTTTTTAAATAATAAAGGATTCCTTGAGGTAGAGACACCAGTTTTAGCAAGATCAACACCTGAGGGTGCGCGTGACTTTCTTGTCCCTTCAAGAATGCATCCCGGGAATTTTTATTCTCTTGCACAGTCTCCACAGTTATACAAACAGATACTTATGATAGCTGGATTTGACAGGTATTATCAATTTGCTCGTTGCTTCAGAGACGAGGATATGAGGGGTGATAGGCAATTAGAACATACACAGATAGATATCGAAATGGCTTATCCTGATTGCGAGGATATCTATGAACTTGGAGAGGGATTGATGGTTTATATAGTGGAGGGAGCTCTTGGAGAAAAGCCAGTAACTCCATTCCCCAGGATACCATATAAGGAATCGATGGAAAAATATGGAACAGATAAGCCAGACATTCGTAATCCACTAATTATTGAAGACTATACTCAAATAGCAAAAAGCGGGGAATTCGATATATTCAATAAAAGTGACGTTACAAGAGGTATTAAAATAAAGAAATTATTAACACGTAAAGAAATTGATAATTTTGAAAGAGTCGTTCAGGATGTGGGAGCAAAGGGTTTACTATACTTAATTAACGAGGGTGGAAAGTTAAGAGCACCTTTTGCAAAGTATTTTAAAGATTTAGATGGGTTTGGGGTTGTTCGGGGAGAGACTCTTTTACTAATTTCTGGTAAGACTAGTGAAGTTCTTGAGCCCCTTGGTGTTCTCCGCAATGAACTTGGCGAGAAATTTGAACTTTTAACCGATGGCTGGAGATTTTTGTGGGTGACTGATTTTCCAATATTTAAGTGGAATGAAGAGGAAAACATATGGACTCCTTCACATCATATCTTTACTCAGTCGGTTGGTGATTTGGACAAGGTTGAAGATGACCCGGGCAAAGTTATAGGTAAGTTGTATGATCTTGTTTTGAATGGAGTTGAATTGGGGTCGGGTAGTATTAGAAACCATGACCCAGGGGTTCAGAAGAGACTATTAAGAGTGATTGGCATGACAGATGAAGAAGCAGAGGAAAGGTTCGGGTTCCTTCTAAGAGCTCTCTCTTATGGAGCACCACCTCATGGTGGAATAGCACTGGGCTTCGATAGAATATGCAGATTACTTGCAGGTCTGGAATCAATTACTGAGGTAATGACCTTTCCGAAAACATTAACCGGGGTTGGTCTTATGGAGGAGTCTCCCTCTACTGTTTCTGAGGAAGACCTGAAAGAGCTCAAGCTAGAGATTAAAAAGGATGAGTGATATTTTGAGGACTTATCCCGATTCGATTTTAAAGATAAGAGCAAGAGAGGTTAAGGATTTTAGAGGTGTTGGTGAACTTACAGAGCGTATGCTAAAGGTAATGCTTCTGAATAATGGGATAGGACTTGCAGCTAATCAGATAGGAGTTTCCAGTCAGGTTTTTGTAATAAAACTTGAAGAGGAAGATGAATCAATAAGAATAGTAAATCCTGTTATTGTTGAAGCTTCTGGGGAGGATGGACTGGAAGAGGGATGTCTCTCGGTACCTAATACATATGTAGAGATAATTCGCTCTGGCTCACTTCTCATCCGTGGTTTTGACCCTGATGGTAGGGAAGTGGAGCATAAATTGGAAGGCCTTAAAGCTAGAGTTGCACAGCACGAGATGGATCATCTTAATGGAATAATGATTGTTGATTACCTTCCTAAAAGGGAAAAGTTAAGGTTTATGATTGAGTATGAGGAGCTGATGAAGGAAGGGAAGACAATAAGTGAAAGCAAGAAAGGTGATGCAAGAGATTTATGAGTCGATGAGTAAAAGAGTGAATGAGTTTATTATAAGATTTTACCCATCAACTCATCTACACATCCACTCATTAACTCCTTTCTATTCATACCTAGCCCTATATGGCAAGGAGGATTAATGAGGAAGGACTTTGTTTCTATAACTGACCTTAATAGAAATGAATTTATGGGGTTAATAAAGGAAGCTATCAATTTAAAGAAGGAGAGAGGTAAGGCAAAGGAACCACTTAAGGGTAAAATTCTTGCAATGATATTTGAGAAACCGTCTCTTAGAACCAGAGTAACGTTTCAGACTGGAATTTATGAGCTTGGCGGTATGGGGATATACCTTGCACCATCTGATATAAAAATAGGGGAAAGAGAATCTATTGGCGATGTAGCAAAGAATCTTTCAAGATGGGTGCATGGTATTATGGCAAGAACCTTTTATCATTCAACAGTTACAGAATTAGCAGAAAATGCTTCTATCCCTGTTATTAATGGACTTTCAGATTTAGAACATCCCTGTCAGGTTCTTGCAGATTTTCAAACTATATATGAGAAGAAAGGTGACTTTAAAGGAATAAAATTAGCATATATTGGTGATGGGAATAATGTGTGCCACTCATTACTACTTGCCTCAGGTCTTCTGGGTTTAGATATAAGGGTAGCTCACCCAGAAGGTTATGGACCAAAAGAAGATATAATAAAGAATGCAATGGACTTCGCATCAACTACGGGTGGGTCAATAATGATAACAAATGACCCCATAGAAGCTGTTGAAAACGCTGATGTAGTATATACAGATATATGGGCATCTATGGGACAGAAGCATGAAGCAGAGGAAAGAAGGAAAATTTTTGTACCATACCAGGTTAATGAAGAACTTGTAACCCACGCAAAGAAAGATTACATCTTTTTACACTGCCTGCCTGCAATCAGGGGTGAGGAAGTTAGTGCTGGTGTGATTGAGGGTCATAATTCTGCTGTCTTTGACGAAGCAGAGAATAGACTCCACGCACAGAAGGCACTGATGGTTA
>SOIB01000062.1 GCA_004377355.1 Candidatus Stahliibacteriota bacterium
TCTTATATTCCTGATCCGATACGTATTCTTCATTCACTTTATTTATTAAAAATTAAATAATATATTTTACTTCATTCCATACCAGGGTTCAGATTCAAAATCACTAAAGAAAAGCTTCTTATCCAATTTGTTCGTTATGCCAACGATCTAATATATCAATAACTTCCTCATCTGACACATCATACCAGTTCTCGTAAACCTGTGCTACTGCGTTGAAGTAAATTGGCTTTTCCAGTATTACAACTTTATCCACCAGTTGCTCTATCTTTTTAGCAACTTCTACCCCTGCTACAGGTGTAGCAATTACAATTTCCTTTGCATTTCTATTCTTACATAACATGATGGAAGCCATCATTGTAGACCCCATCGCAATACCATCATCAATTAATATAACCTTTCTCCCACTAATCTCTGATAAATCTCTTCCTTCTCTCAAGATGATTATTCTTCTATTTATTTCTTGTTTTTGTTCTTTTATAATTTCATTAATTGCATGTTCCGAAAGCCAGAATCTTGCACCATTTATAATAAATGTACTACCATCTTCAGCAATAGCGCCAAATCCAGCCTCAGGGTTATCAGGAAAGGGTAATTTCCTCGATATTAGAATTGACAGTTCTGCGTTTATATATTTAGCGACCTGATATGCTACTTCAACTCCTCCTTTTGGTATAGCTAAGACCAGGACATTCTTATCCTTATATTTCTCTAATGCTCTAGCTAACCTCTCGCCTGCGTCTTTTCTGTCCTTAAACATATCCCTCTATAGTTCTATTTACTCTTCAATGTTCCAGATGTGGAAGTAGACTTATATCAGAGTACAGAATCATAAAAAAATTAAATCTTTTCTATTACTTCAAGGAAGCTTTCAACAGGCTGTGCACCAATCAGTTCTTCTGTTTCGTTAATGACAATCTTAGGCACACTTGAGACGGAATATTTTATAGCAAGATGTGTAAAGGTTGAACTCTCTATCATATCTGCTTTAATTTTATCGCTTTCAAGAGCAAGCCTGTGAGCATTAACTACTGCATTAGCACAATATGGGCATGCAAGTGTTACAAAAACCTGAATATGAATATCTTTTTTAATTGAAGATAATCTCTTTTTGATATCATCGGATAATTCTTCCTTTTTACCAGACACTTCAAGCAATCCCTCTACAAATGAATTTATCTCATATCCAGCTGGTACTCCATAGAATCTTATTCCTGGATCGTTATTATCAACATCAAGTAAAGCAATTGCTGGAATTTTGTCAATTTCAAATCCCTTGGCTTTTTCACCGTCCTCTTGAAAATCATAGATATGCAAATTAATCTTATCTGATAATTTACTTATTTCCTCCAAAAAAGTCCTTGTATCTTTACATGTATCACATTCAAACTCCTGGGTGAAGAAAACCACATTGACATTATTTTTTAACTCTTCAAATACCTCTTCTAATTTCTTTTTTGTATCATTGTCGAATATTGGCATAAATTAACCCCCTTTTTTGCCACAGAGACACAGAGTACACAGAGTTTTCATTTCGATAAAATCTTTTAATCTCTGAATCTCTTTGCCTGGTATGTTAAGTTAAAATAAATTTGCATCACAAAATTCCTTTTACTTTTGTTCAATTCAAATGGAATATAGAGAAAAAAGTTAGAAATGCAAGAAAAACTTAATTCTTTTCCCGGTTATATTCTTTTCGCACCATTCACATTTATAACTTAAATTACTTCTGTTTTTTTACCCACTCTATAAGCAGCGGAATCTCTCTTTTACCTGTTTTAACGACCTTTTCTTCAGTAAGTTTCAGTTCTTCTATTAAATAATCACCATAATAGTTATTTATCGCTAACTCCATCTCCTCTGTTCCTCCTACTTTCACATCATCCCCAAAGATCCTTTGGATTTCATCTGCTTTTAAAACGAGGGAGTATATTTCGTTATTATAGGGAAAAACATCCCATAATTCGCGATATATCACATCACCCTTCCCCAACCCTGATTTAGTACTGACTAAGGCTCCTTCAGCATTAGTTGAATTTATGTACAAAACCCTTGCAACGCTGTCCATTTCATCTTTTGAGTAATCCTTTGAAAGTGATCCAACTACCCGATCCATATCTTCTTCCACTCGTACCTTCCTGAAATCTGTTTCTCGAATCCTGTCCCCAACTACTTTTACGAATGCGTATTCGCTATGCTGCAATTTTCTCGAAGGGAGACCAGCATTTATATACTGAACCACTAAACTCAATGGCTTTCTTAGAACATGCACCTGAACGTAGCCATATGGACAGTAACTATATGGATAAGTAATAGAGCCTGTGTTAATAAATAGAGGTCCTCTATCTTCGTAACCGTCTATTACTTTCCTCTCAAAGAAATGAGTTGTAGCAGAAAGCACCAGATCGCACTTATCCATCACCACTTTTTCCTGCTCATCCGAAAGTTGGTCTATCCAGAATCCGTTCCTTGAATGGGCGCAAGCAATAATTATATCCCCCGGACCTTTGTTAATCGATCTAAGTACACTAATGAGATATCTTTTGGAATCCTCTCGGAAGGCAATACTATCCTCCTTGGGCTCATCAGAATAGTGCAACTGTATGAGGTGGATAGTGTAGCTCTTTACTGGTATTATTGCATAATACTCACATCCATTATCTCTTATTTTTACATTGGATCTTTTAGAGAGGGTTACCTCATCAAGTATTGGTGCACCTGTCCCCCAATCACCCTGACTTTCTCCATAGAATTCATTCTCTCCATCCGCAACATTAGGATAAAAGTTCTCATGCCACCATCTATTCTCTTTTAAAAAGTTTAGAAAACTGTTTTCCCATCCTCTTTTTACATGATCTCCCAGACCAATAACAAATCGATCCTCACTTTCCTTAATCCATTTCACCATACTTTCAAATTGTTTGCTACTCTTTGGAGAATCTCCTTTATTATCACTCATTATGGCAAAACTAAAAACCGAAATCCTGTCTAAATTCAGAATTGTGGCTACACCCTCGATTTTACTATCTTTGAATTTATATCCCTTTGTACAACCTACCGCAAAAAAGATTATCGCTAAAATCACAAGAAACGCTTTAAAGTTTTTCTTCATGTCACTCCCCCTTCCATTTTTTATTCCTATTTTTTATTCTAACTCACTTCAACTATCTTAGATTTATTTGCTAAAACCTTTGAGATTTTCTATAGTTATCACTTTCCCAACACCAATATTTATGAAATTTTGTTTATATTCTTTTTCAAATAATTCTCT
>SOIB01000072.1 GCA_004377355.1 Candidatus Stahliibacteriota bacterium
TCAGCAAAAATAGCAGTTGAAGTGGCAATGGGGCTAAAAAGTAATGAGATAGCTCTTATTATATGTGATGAAAAAAGTAGAAAAATTGGATATGTACTGCTAAATGCAGCGAATATTGCTAAAGAAGCTATCCTTATTGAAATGAAAGAAATGGAAAGTAATGGAGAAGAACCTCCAGAGTTAGTAGCCAATACCTTACTCCACTGCGATGTTGCTCTTATTCCTACAACGAAGTCCATGAGTCACACTAAAGCAAGAAAAGCTGCTTGTGATAAGGGAGCAAGGATTGCAACATTACCAGGAATTACAGAAGATATGATGGAAAGAGCCCTTGATGTTGATTACAAAGAAATGGAGTTATTATCTAATAAATTTACTGATTTATTAACTCATTCAAAGAATATTGAAATAAACACAGAATTAGGAACTAATTTAAGGTTTTCCATAGATGAAAGACAAGGTCATTCTGACACAGGAATATGCCACAATCCTGGAGATTTCTCTAATCTTCCAGCTGGTGAATCCTGTATTGCCCCTGTTGAAGGAACTTCATCTGGAACCTTAATAATAGATGGCTCCCTTGCAGGCTATGGATTATTGAAGAATCCACTAAAAATAAAAATAGAGAATGGATTTATTAAAGATTTAGAAGGTGATGGAGCAGATTTTCTAAAAGAAGTATATAATAAATATGGAGTTAGTGCCTGGAATGTAGCAGAATTGGGTATAGGGACAAATCCAAAAGCGACTATTACCGGTAATGTGCTTGAGGATGAGAAAGTAAAAGGAACAATTCATATAGCATTTGGAGACAATATCTCTTTTGGAGGAACGGTATCAGTAGATTCACATCTTGATGGAGTCATTATGAAACCAACACTAATTTTAGATGGCAAAGTCATTATAAAAGAAGGAGAACTACTTATTTAAGATTGAGACGTAGGACAGAAGATAAAAGACGAGAGCTTTCCCAACCTCCACACTATTTTATCTCTCGCAAAGCACGCAAAGACAGCAAAGAAAAACAACATTTTATTTTTGATCACATACCTCCCTACACTTTTAACCTCTCGCAAATTACGCAAAGACCACAAAGGGAATTATTAGTTGTAGTTATAAAAGTGATTCAGAAATTATTCTTATCAGTCCACGGTCATTTATAACGTTTATCAAGCTTTTTAATAAATCCTTCTTCTCTGCCTTCAAACTCAATGATTTTGTTCTTAGAAGTAAGACCACATATAATATTAACTGTCTTTCCTGTTATATATCTTAAAAAACTAATAAGCTCCTTATTTGCTTTACCCTTTATAGAAGGGCTCTTTACCCATATCTTAAAAGTACCATCTACCATTCTTTCCACTTTATTCTTACTTGCTTTCGGTTTTACTCTTATCTTTAACTTTCCCATATTAAAATCATACAATCTACGTTAAATATGTCAATAAATACCTCATCTATTGACAGAAAAATTAAAAAGGGCTATATTCTCATTATGAACAAAAGTTTAGTTTACAAGCAGATTAAAAATGGTATCAAGAAATACTTTAAGGAAAGTGGATTCAAAAAAGCAGCGATTGGCTTAAGTGGAGGTGTTGACTCTACGATAACAGCTCTCCTTGTTAGCGATGCATTAGGAAAGGATAATCTCTCCCCCATTTTTATGCCAACTGAATTTACATTGGAAATCAGTAAAAAGAATGCATATAAATTCTGTAAAAACTTAGGATTTGAATTAATAGAAATTGATATTACAGATATAATTGACAAATATCTTGAAACTTTAGGTAATAAATTCATTATAAAGGGCATTGGAATACCCGAAGAGAACCTTCAGGCAAGGATAAGGGGTAATTTATTAATGTGGTTTGCAAATCGTAACAGAGCACTTGTTATAGCAACGGGTAATAGATCAGAGATTCTAACTGGATATTGTACACTTTATGGAGACACTGTTGGAGCTATAGCACCAATTGGTGCTCTTTATAAAACAGAAGTATATGAAATAGCTTATTGGATAAATAAAGAAAGAAATAATATCATTCCTCCTTCAATATTAGAACAGGAACCCTCTGCCGAATTAAATTTAGGGCAAAAGGATGAAGAGGACCTTCATCCTTACGAAGTTCTTGATTCTATTTTAAAACTCTACGAAGATGAAAGTAAGAGTATCGAAGATATAGTAAATGCAGGGTTCAAGAAAGAAGTTGTTGAAGATATAGTAAGTAGAATAAAAATAAATATATTCAAAAGAAAACAATTATCTCCGGTAATCGAATTAACAAAATAATTTATTCTTATAAACCAATTACAGGAAGACAAGAATCTCTTTTAGCAATTATTTATATTATATGTTCCAGAACGTATAATAAATTAAGTTAAACCTGCCTATCCGAAATCCCGTAGAACCATAATATTTGGTTCTTCAGGCTCATCCCATAAGGAAAACCCATTATTTGTAAAAAGGTGTATCTTTTCCTTCCACTCCTCTGGAAACATTATATCATAAGCATCAGCTTCACTGGTCAGGAAGTTTAGATGAGGAATATAATCCTTTATTGCATGTTCACTTCCATCCAGAAGAATGAAAGTTTCTTCATATCCAGCTTGATAGAATTTAAATTTACCTGTTGAATATGCTTTACTCCTCTTTTTTAGGTTTTTGAAGCCTTCTATTGTCTTTTTCACAAACTGCCATCCAACAGGAATATAGCTTTTATATTCTTTTAAATCATCTAAAGAAAGCTTAATCTCTTTTGGTTTTACCTCAGGACCTTCTTTTTTTCTATATAAAACAAAAAAACGCTTCACTACCTTAAATCCAACCTTTTTTGTCATATGCAAACTTTCTTTATTCAAAAAATAAGTTGCAAATTCAATAGAATCTATTCTTCCGGATTTCCTCATATCTCTTGCAAGTTTTAGCGTAAAATCATTCATTTTCCTCCCTATGCCCCTTCCTCGCCATTCAGGATGAACTCTAAGACCCTCAAGCCAGCCAGTTTTTTCAGGTAAATAAGTAATTTTTGCTGTACCTATTACTTTTTCATCATCAGTTGCAACATAGAAGTTTCCATCCTTGATCCATTCATCAAATACTTTCGAAAGGTAATCATATCCCTCCCAGGTAAGTCTTGAAATCTCATCTACCTCTTTTCTATCGTCTAATCTACATTCTCTTATTTTTATCATAATTAAATCTTCTGTATTAAATGCTTATTGTCAATACCTT
>SOIB01000182.1 GCA_004377355.1 Candidatus Stahliibacteriota bacterium
ACAAACATTGACATATTACTGTAGAGTTCTAAATTATATCCAATGATATATGATAAAGAGAAAAGATGCTTTAATACTCAAGAGTTATAATTACAGCAATTCAAGTAAGATAATACATATACTAACAGAAGATTCGGAAAGGATTTCTCTTATTGCAAAGGGAGCAAGGAGGACTAATAGCCGATTTGGGGGCAATATTGAACCGTTAAACCTTTCAGAGATCGTTTATTATATAAAGCGCGACCGGGATATGGGTATATTAAAAGAAGCAATGGTAAAGGAGCCATATCTCTTTATCAAGGATGACCTGTATAAAATGAATATCGCATGGGGTTTACTCTGGATTGCTAAACGAATTCCTGACCCACAGGATGGTCTATTTGGGTTAGAGAATAGGTCACTTACTTTTCTAAACAGAGGATTTAAGGAAGAAGTTTTGATATATTTTATGCTCTCTCTCTTTCACTTAAGTGGTGTTCCTCCAAAACTCAATAAATGTGTAAAATGTGGGTCTAAAGAGGTTCTTTTCTTTGATGTTACCTCAGGGGGGGCTGTTTGTGAAGCCTGTAAGTTAGGAACCTCCTTTAGATTAAACAATTTATTGAATTTACTTAATGATTTAAAAAAGGGAAGACTGCGGGAATGGAAGGAAATAACTGATTCAGAGAGGAGGAAAGTTATAAGAATGGTGTTTGAATACGGGCTTTATCACCTTGGAGAATGGTTAAACCGGTTAAGTGATATTTTACCATTCGAAATTATGCCAAAAGAGCGGTAGTTTGACCAATCGCCTAGAATAACTAAACATTTATCATTCTCCTTATATAAATATGGCTTATGAAAATGTCCCATAAGAATTGCATCTGCCTCACTTCTGAATTTCTCTTGTGCATACTTGATTAAATGATTTAAATTTAGAGCACATTTTTCTGAACGCATCCTTGATAATTTTGATATCCTTCTTGCTAAATTAATTCCCAGATCTGGATGTATATAAGAGTATAAAGCTCTTGATAGTTTAGTTTTTATTATTATCTTTATTACATTCTTGGAGTCTAATTCATTACCATGTTCAATTAATATTTTATTTCCACAAGACGTGATGATCTCAGGGTTTAAGTGTGTGATTATCTTTAGTTCTCTTAGGAACTCTCCCAGCCAAAAATCATGATTACCAGCCCAATAATGTATTTCGACACCCGAAGTTGAGGTTCTTTGAAGTTCACAGAATATACTAAATTGCATCTTTGGAATGACAGTTTTATATTCAAAGTAAAAATCGAATATATCGCCTAATAGGAATAATTTACTTGCTTCTTTTCTTACCTTTTCAAGGAAAAAAAAGAAATCTGTGAGATCCTTAACGCTACTTTCATGATTGAAATGTGTGTCAGCTACGACAAAGATAATATCATTATCAGAGGTTTGAGACATAAATTTTAAGAAAAACTCTTAGTAGCCAAATTTTTCTTTCATTTCCTTAATTATAGAAACTGATTCATCGAAATAATGATGCTCTAGTAGTTCCAATATAAGGTTTCGATACCGTTCTTCTTCTCCTGGATGTGCTTTTTCTTCCACTTTATCTCCCGATTCCTTGAAAATGTTTGTTTCCCCCTTTTCCAGAGCACCTAAAATTCCTTCATCTTCTTTTTCCTTCTCCTCTTTTTTTCTTTCTCTTTTAAATATCTCTTCAAACGGAGATTTCTCCTGTTCCATCTACCCTCCTATCTTTATATAAAGTAAGTACCTCCTTAACATCATTAAGACCTGGATCCAATTCCAGTGCTTTCTCCCAATTAAGAATGGCTTTATCAATGTCTTCCTTTTCTTTATATGCAAATCCTAAGTTAGCATAAGCAGAAGCCATCCCCTCATCTTTTTCAATAGCTTTTTTGAAGATATCAATTGCCCCATCTATATCTCCTTCATTATACATAACTAATCCCATTCCACTTAACGCTTCCACAATATTCGGGTCTTTTTCTAATACATGGTTGAATATGTCTTGAGCTTCTTTATTTTTACTTTCCATTGAAAGAATAATTCCAAGATTTGTCAGTATCTCAAGAGATGATTCATCTAATTTTGTCGCTCTTTTAAGCTGCTCAATGGCAATATTTTTTCTTCCTGCATAGAAATGCCTAACTGCCATATCGTTTATCATCTTAGCTTCTTCTTTTCTTTTAATTGACTTAAATTCTTCTACATAACTACTTAAATTCTCTGATACGCTGGCTAATTGTCCTATTGAGTTCTTATGCACTTCCTCAATAGATATAAGTGATTCTTTTAGTGAATTTGTGGTATTTTCTAAAAGTTCTCCTATGTGAGAATCTAAAGTGTTTATTCCTTCTATTGTATCTCCCAATTTTGAGCCTATTGTTTCTTCTAAATTCTTAAGTCTTTCGTCAATCTGTTTAGAATTCTCTTTAATTGTTGCTATTAATTCATTTATGAATTTTGTTAAATTTATATTTAACTTCTTCTGTATCTCTTCAATATTCTCATTTAATTTTTTGGGAAGGTCATTAATGAGCGAGATCATTTTATTGAGTTTGTGTTCCAATAGTGACTGTAGTTGATAATGGTCTTCATGTCTTAATTGGTTGAACTGTTGTAGTCCCTTTCTTAAACTTTCTATCTCATTTTGTTCATCTGCCATGTTTTTACCTCCTGATGATAGGATGTATAAAGGAGTATTCACTTATAGAATTTTTCAAAACTCCAGATACAAATTTCTTTTTTAAATCAGGGTTCATCTCAATATTTGAAAGTAATTTTAAAGATAGTCCATAATTTCTACTTCGTAATGTAGTAAAATATCTAAGTAACCTTACTTCATCTGTTTGCTTTAACTTTGTTAATCTATCATAGGAACTGGCGTAATCGCCTATCTTTAATTCTATCAAACTAAGCAGAATTTCTTTTTTATCACCTGTTATTTGCTCAATTTCGTTATATGCCTTCTCATACTCTTCCAGCTCTATGTATAATTGTGCACGTCTTTCAAGAGATTCTGCAATATTAATCATATCGTGGAGAATTTCTCTACGTGAATCTCTTATATTATTTAAATTAACTTGAATATCTTCACCTAACCACCATAATAGTAGTTCTTCTTTTTTACTGGGATTGGATATTGATTTTAAATATAGCTTTGCATTTTCCCAGTCTTTCATTAAAAAGTAGATATAACCTGCTTCTTTTATTGCGTTTTCATTATCTGGTGATTTATCAAGAAGTTGTTCATAGTAATGGACTCTCTCTTTCACATCGAGCTGCTTTATATAGTGAGACAACGTATCCCAATTTGAAAGCTCTAAATTTATTTTTATAAGAAGTTGAAGCATATCAGAATCTTCTGGATTAATTATATCCTTTAATTTCTCTGCTACATCAGGATATTCTTTTAATAAATATTCCATTTCTGATTTAGCTTTTTCCTTTTCTCCGATTTTATAAAATATCTCTGCTTGTGAAATTCGGAGTGGGAGAGGTGCTGCATCTTCGAAGGTCTTATCTATCTTTTGGGTAAGGAACTCACCTCTTTCCTTTGAACCATCAAAATAAGACTCAATTAGGCTTACAAGGCGTGTATTCCTACCTTCACTATAGTAAATATTAAATAGTTTATCTATAAGTTCACCTGATAATTCTAAAGATGAAAATAGCGTTTCAATATACTCTAGGGATTTCTCTTTTTCATCTTCATTCTTCCAGTATGATTCAATAAAGTTATTTAATGCCTCTTCTTTTCTTCCCAGATCTGTAAGAATCTTTCCTTTCACAAATAATGCTTTGTTAGCTATTTCAGGGTCCTCATAGCCTTCCAATGCTCCTAATGCTTCCTCGCTCTTTTTTGGATCAAATCGAATTCCTTTTTCTATTTCAGAAATTCCAGTTTCATCTCCCATCAGTAGTTTTGCTCTACCATAATGAATGCGAAGTGAAGCATCTATTGGTACAATTTCAATTAGTCTCTCGTATTCTCCTACAATTATATCTGCCATTGATGGTTTTTGTTTTAAAACATCATCAAGACAAACAATACCTTTCTTTGCGTCTTCCTTTTCGCTGTACAGCTCATAAAGGGTCATCAAAATATCCGGTTCTGGAGTTTCATTTTCTCTAATTTCTTCTAGTACTGATATTGCTTGGTCTACAAGTGAATTATCTATGCCCCAGGCCTTTCGTGCCAACTTTGCAGATTCGCTGTAATTTCGTATCTTAGCATGTGCTTTTGATAGATCAAGTAACAATTCACCCTGCTTTTCAACTTCAATTGATTCAAGTGCCTTTTCTCCCCATCTGATTGCTTCTTCATAATGTTTTTGATTTAAAAGAATTTCAGTAAGTGTTTGATATAAATACTTATTACCTTTTTTTGAATGAATATGCTTGATAAGTAAAGATGTTGTATTACTGGTATCTTCAGGGAATTGCTTTAGTGCCATTTTAATCTCATTGCATCCCTTTTTGTATTCACCTTTATGGAAATATAGAGTAGCAATAATTTTTCTTATTTCTACTCTATCTCTGTGTTTTTCAAGTTGGTCAAGAATGAAATCGAATCTCTCAGGATCTTCGTATAAGGCATCAATATAGAATTTTTCTGCATTTTCGAAATCTTTGGTAAGTCGTTTTAATTCCGCCAATGCAAATGGGTATGTAAAGGGTGGAAAATTCTTATGTTCGAGCAATTCATAGAAGTGTAAGAATTGTGGAGCAACCTCGGGTTTTGCTCTTATCCAACCGTCATATTCTGTGAGCATAAAAGGTACATAATCGCTTTCCTTTGATAGAATTCTATCGACGTGTTGTCCAGCCTCTTCAGGTTCTTCAGGGATTCTTAGCATATAATGAATTAGTTCGATTTCAATATTATGGGGGTGCTCTCTTTTTAGATTTTTCAATCCTTCTTTTGCAATGTCTAAACCATCTTCTTTCTGAGCTAGTTGTTTGAATATATTCAGGGCTTGCTCTACATCTCCTTCCTTGGTTATGAGTCTTGCTTTTAACGATAGGGCTTTTGTGAATTCTTTAGATTCCTTAAGTGTCGAATTCAGTCTTTCTAATATCTCTCCAGAAGCAGTTGGGTCAATTTCAAAAGCTTTCTCGAGTTCATTTATTGATTCTTCTGCCCTTCCAAGCTCTTTATAAATGGATGAGAGATATAAATGAGGATCCAGTTCGAGAGGTAATTCATTCTCGATTTCCTTAACTTTTTTACCTATCTCTTCATCCGCAGCAATTTCAACTGAAGCGAGGAACTCCTTTAATGATTCGGAATATCTTTTCTTTTCAAGGTATACATTGGCAAGGTTTTTATGGAGGACGGGATTTTTGGGATTCTTTTTTATCATTCTTTGATACTTCTTTATTGCCTCTTCATTTTCAAACTCTTTAATAAGACTTATAGCTTCTTTTTCTTTTCCTGTTTCAATGTATAGTTCACTCAGATAATTAAGTACTTCCTGGGATTTATCCTTAAAAGATTCAAGGATTGAGAGCGCTTTTGGTAGAAGCTCATCATTCCTATCAAGTCCATCCCTTATTTTTGAAATTCCTTCACTATCGTGCTTAGCCAAAAGGAGGGCGTGGCCCAATCCAAAAAGAAGCCATTCATTACCGAAGAATTCCTGATTGATGCGCCTTAATTCCTCTATTATTCTTTCCAGCTCTTTTGGATTTTTCTCGATTATCTGGAAAAGAATCTCCACAGCGCGTTTATTTTCCCTTCCTTCCAACACTATGCTTAGAAGATAAAGATGTGTAAGATCTCTTTGATTAAATTTTTTCTTATCCGCACGAATATTAGCAATAATTCTATCTTCTTTTTCTTGGAAATGCTTTTTCCCTTCTTCAGTCATTTCTCTAAAGATATTAAAGACTTCTTCAAACTCCTTCTTTTCAGTCTTCTTTTCTATTAAATATTCTGCTAATTGGTCTGGTTTTCCCCTTCCATAATAGAGGTCTTCCATTTCACTTAAAACCTGTCTTGAAGCATCAGATGATAGATTTTCTCCCTTCTTAGCCCATACAATAACTTCATTTAACTTATCTGTAGTTAAATATGTATGCATGATTTCTAAAATGAGGGGCAGATCTGATTCATCGTCAGTAAGGGCACTTTTTAAAATATCGACAGCTTTAGAAGAATCACCTTTTGACAAAACACGACGTGCCTTATCTATTACATTAGATTTATCACCAAAACTAAACATAATGAACTAAAAAAATATAATGAAAAATAAGTGGCAAGTCAAGAGTTTTGATAATAAGTATTTTGGGTTTTATATTGCATCTAAAGAATTTATAACTATCCGGCACAATTCTATGAATTCATTCAATTTATTATAATCATCAGGCATATTGAACACAACAAGAAGTAATAGGTTGTTTTCTATTTTCTCGGGGATAAACATTGTTCTTGCATCTTCCATATCAAAGAAAGAGAGACTTTCTGGTTGTGTGGAAAGTATATGTGTTATAACACGACTATTTAATAGCTTCCTTTTGAAGTTTTCGTTATCGTAACTTATATCATAATCATCTTCAATATTTAACATACCTTGACTAATATTTCCAAAGTTCGATTTCTTACTACGAAACTTAAATTTCTTTTTGATGCTGAAGTTCTTATCGGTTCGTGTATTATCTATTGTGCTTATCAACGCTAACCCTTCTTTTATGCCTCCTGACAGAGGCCAATCAATGAGATAAGAATTGTGATTGGATATACGTAGAGCTATGTATGATTGTTTTGTATCACTGGTTTCTTTTAGGGTGAAACCAAGTCTTTTAGTATATTCTTCCCATTTCTTCCTTTTTCCTCCCTCTTTCTTTTTATCAAGTAACTTCTTTAAACCTACAATTAATAGCTGAATTAATATAAAAGTAGGGAGGATAAAGTTCTTAAATTTATTAAACAATTCTTCCATTTATAGAGTATATATTAATAGTTATACACAGTCAAGTGTTTTTAAAATCATATCTCCCATCTTTACCCCCCTTTGACATAGAGGTATACCGGGCTATCAGCTTAGAGCTTTCAGCTTTCGGCTAAATTGAAGGGTTCCAGGGTCTAAAATTAGGATTTAGGTATTGGGTTTTTTAGTGTTAGATTTTTTATATATTTGCAGTTTAAATTAATTTCTAAAATCTAATCCCTAACACCTATTATGGTGCCTCTGTGGTAAGCCTTATTATTCAAAACCCCTATTGACACATATTAAATATTCTGTTATTCTTAATCTAAAAGGAGGACTAATGAACAGAGGAATACTACGAATCCTGGATATGTTAATTATTATAGCATTGATTATTCTATTGTATATAGTAATTGAACCACAGTATAGACTTGCAAGGATTAATGAAAATAGGATAAAACTCCAATCTAATATGTTTACTGTAAAAGCTGGAGTAGAAAGGTATATATCTTTTTATGAAGGACATTATCCATACAATATGCAACTGATCTATGATAACATGAAAGAAATAGAGCTACCTGAAAACCCATATACAGGAAAAGTAATGAGTTTTTCTGATCTTATTCAATTTAAATATGACATTCCTGGTGAAGTTGAGGATGATGCAGTGGATGGGGTGAATGGTATACAAAGAGGTGAACCAGGTCAGATTGGAGTTGGATTTTTTATACCGATGGGAAAGGATTCAATTCCTACGAAAATTGGTATAATTGGATTTGATGAGACTGGGAAACCATTTATTCTGGAGGAAGGGAAGAAAAAAAGAGTTGTGTTGTTAATTAGTTAATTTACGGTAAATTGGAACTTTTAAAGCCCGAAATAATAGAAAAAGTAGGCAATCTTAACCTGCGTGCACGTTTAGTAGTAGAAGGATTCTTAATAGGTCTTCATCAAAGCCCTTACCATGGATTTTCATTAGAATTTCGTGAACATCGTCCTTATTACCCAGGAGACCCAATAAATAGGATTGATTGGAAACTCTATGGACGAACAGATAGGTATTATTTAAGAAAATATCAAGCTGATACAAATCTCTCTGCTTATCTTATATTGGATAAAAGTAAATCGATGGACTATGGAAAAGCTATAACCAAATTTCATTATGCAAGAACTCTCGCAGCAAGTCTCGCGTATCTTTTATTGCATCAGAATGACTCTGTAGGACTTGTCATTTTTGATAAAGAGATAAGCTCTCTAATACCGCCTAAAAGTAAAATCAATCATCTTAAACTTTTATTAAGAGAACTCACAAATGCAAAGCCATCTCAAAGGACTTCTATTTATGATGTGATATATAATTTTGCATCACAAGTTAAGAAAAGAAGTCTGATAATAATATTTTCAGACCTCATTGAAGACCCAGATGAGGTAATTAAGGCTTTCAAGCTTATTAAAGCAAGAAAAAATGAGGTTATAATTTTCCATATACTTGATTTAGATGAAATGGAATTTAAATTTAGAGAACAAGCACTATATAGAGATATGGAAGATCATTCAATTATTCCAGTAAATCCTTTAAATATAAGGGAATTATATCTAAATAGATTTAATCGATTTCTTGAAAAATACCGAGAGGGATTTGCATATAACAAAATAGATTATTCTCTTATAACTACTAATACTCCATATAATAATGCATTAAGTGCCTATTTGAATAAAAGAAAACGCCTATTATGAGTTTTCCACAGTTTCTTTTTTTGTTATTGCTCATACCTATTCCAATAATATTTCATTTTATTTCAAAAAAGTTGTTGCATAAGAAAGATTTCCCTTCTCTTCTCTTTATTTTGAGGAGTGATAGGCGACTTCTAAGGTGGTTTCTCATTCGAAGGCTATTACTTCTTCTTCTAAGGATAGGAGTTATTATATCTTTGATATTTGCTGCTTCTAATCTGCTCATACCCTTCCCCTTTTTTGATCCATATAATAAAATAATTCTGGACCAATCTCTGTCTATGGAGAAATTGGAAGCCTCTTCCTATAAGGCAGACATAGTTATCCCAAATAGAGGTGGAGTTTCTTTCATTCATAATGTACTCAAAAAGCATCCAATAGGTGTATTGGTTTCAGATGCTCAAAGGAATGGGTTTAAAGAGTTATTAAAGAATGAAAAAAGGTATCCTGGAATTAATTTAGATAAAATATCACTTCCAAAAGGAAATATTGGTATCATAGATCATCAGATTGGAGCCCCTTTTATTGGGGAATATACTGATATTATGTTTACAATTCTAAATCAATATAAAAATTCAAAAAGTGTTTATATTTCATTATACATAGACGATATTGTCATAAGGCAAAAGGAAGTAACCCTTAATCAAGGAATCAATGAGATAAAATTTAGTTTATCTTTAGATGAAGGTCCACACAAGGGCTACCTTATGATTAATGACAAGGATGGTTTCCAGTTCGATAATATTAGATATTTATCTCTTTTTATAAATCCTCTGACTAAAGTTATAATATATTCTCTTCGGCACCCTGAGAGACTCCTGGCTGCTTTAAATCCTTCTTTTTTCCATGTAAATTGGGTCAAGACTCCACAGGAAGAAATAGAAGGAGATATTTTCATAATAGATGGGTTTCCCCTAGATATGATATCATGGAATATAGGTGACTCAGTACCTGGTATTGTTTGCTTTTCGAATGCGGGAGAATCTCCGTATGCAAATGAGATTCCATATAAGCTCTCAAAGATAACTAATATTTCAAGTATCTCTCCTTTCTCTGATTTAAAAACTCTTTTGAATATTACTATACGTTATAATTCTAAACTGGAGATGGGAAGAACTCTTTTGTATTTTAGGAATGGGGATGCTTTTCTTAAGAAGAAAAAAAATCTATTATTTTTACCTGTATCCTTTGAAAATTCTGATTTTTCACTACATCCAGTTTTTATTCCTTTCTTATATAAACTTGTATCATTAATTTTGCAAAAAGATTTTAATAAGGATATATTGATGGACCAGGCTGTTATTTTAGAGACCCCATTTAACCCCATTATTGTTTCTCCGGATGATAGAAAATACGTACCAGCTTCACTAGGTGTTGATAAATACCTGTTTATACATACAGGAAAGTCAGGAATTTATGAGATATCGGATGGCTTTAGAACGTGGGGTTATATTTCTGTCAATCCAGACCCAACTGAGACCTACTTGGATACTCTAAAATCAGAAGATATAGTAATCTTATTTGGAAAAAAAGGTTACAATAATGGTACAACTCTTTTTCTTGTAATTGGTTGCTTATTGTTTATTTTATCGGCAATACTCGAGAGGAAATA
>SOIB01000016.1 GCA_004377355.1 Candidatus Stahliibacteriota bacterium
AACCTTGAAAACTTAAGAACAATAAACGAGGAGAAGAACATGTCTATTCCTCTGATGGGCCATTCCCAAATACCAAAAATGAAAGGGTTAACGGGATAAAAGATTAAAAAAAATACTCACACAAAGAAGTCGCTTTGCTCCATTGAAAAATGTAAAACCCCCAGAGCAACCCTCTTAGTTTCTCGCAACCGCGCAAAGACCGCAAAGAAAAGATAATTAAATAGTTTTCCAGGTGGGAGTGGATGGGACTAATTACCCAATCAACGATTCAACTAATTAACCTTTCTCATAGACTGTCGACTTGCGCCTAAAGACTAATACTTTCGACCAATTTGTCCTTGAATCCTAGAACCCTTGAACCCTTTACATTAATCTCTGTACTTTTGTGGTAAATAAAAACCCCTTGACAAACTTAATTCCCTTTATATAATCAAATAGATAGGACTCCTATATAAAAATTGTTTTTAAAATTAATGGTTTAAATAGAAATGAATATTATTCTTAATTTTTTAATAGTGTTTAGCCACTATCTCATTGATATATTACCATACCTGGTAATAGGGTTTTTCTTAAGTGGATTGATACATGAGTTTATCCCAACGGGATGGATTGAGAGACATCTGGGAAGTAGGGGAATTAAAGCAATCCTATACTCTACTTTTGCTGGAACGCTTCTTCCCATCTGTTGCTGGGGTTCTCTGCCTATTGCCATAAGTCTTCACAAGAAGGGTGCAAGCCTTGGACCTGTGCTTGCTTTTCTAGTAGCTACCCCTGCCACATCTGTAACAGCCCTTATAGTGACTTATGGTTTTCTTGGGCTTAAATTTACTGTATTTATATTCTTTTCAGTGGTTCTAATAGGAGTGATTATAGGTATTGTGGGTAATCTGATTAAATTACCTGATTCTAATGATAAGGATGAGGAATTCGAAGTTGACCCTATTTGTGGGATGAAAGTGAGAAAAAATGGAGGTTTAACTGCTAAATATGGGAGTAGAAATTACTTATTCTGCTCTCTTCACTGCAGGGAAACTTTTCTGAAGAACCCGGAGAAATATGCTACTGTTAAAAAGGTTAATAATGAGGGTATAGGAGATAGGTTTAAAAATGTTTTAAGGTATGCGTTTATTGATATGGTGAAGGAGATTGGCCCCGAACTCCTATTGGGATTGGTTCTGGCGGCATTGATAGCTACACTTGCTCCTGTGGGAAGGTTTATTGGAAACTATTTCCAGGGCGGGCTTGGATATCTATTCAGTCTAATCTTTGGACTTTTGATGTATATCTGTGCTACTTCATCTGTACCACTGGTCCACGCCTTCATATCCCAGGGTATGAACATAGGTGCCGGGATGTTGTTGCTTCTTGTGGGACCAGTAACCAGCTGGGGAACTATCCTGGTCCTCCGAAAGGAATTCGGTATCAAAACTTTAAGCATATATATTTTGATACTAAGCTTTTTAGCTTTATCTCTGGGATATATATTTTCACTCATATAGGAGGTAGGAAATGGGTAATCTAATATATCTGGATCATAATGCAACAACACCCACTGATCCGAGGGTAGTAGATGCAATGCTTCCTTATTTCAATATATTATATGGTAATCCTTCAAGCATTTACTCACTTGCTGGTGAAGCAGCAAAGGCAAAGGAAGCCGCCAGGGAGAGTGTTGCTAAGCTGCTGAATGCCAAACCACAGGAGATTGTTTTTACCGGATGCGGAACAGAGGCTGACAATTTTGCTGTAAAAGGTGTTGCATTTGCAAACAGAGCAAAAGGTAATCATGTAATAACCTCAAAGATAGAACATCATGCTGTATTAAATGCATGTAAGTGGCTCGAAAAACAGGGTTTTGATGTAAGTTACATTAGCGTTGATAAGTATGGAGGCCTGGATTTAGATGAACTTAAAGGTTCTATTACAGATAAAACAGTCCTTATAACGATTATGCATGCGAACAATGAAGTTGGAACCATAGAGCCAATAAAGGAGATTACTGGAATTGCAAAGGATAATGGAATATATATGCATACTGATGCAGTTCAGACAGTGGGTAAGATACCAGTTGATGTGAATGAGCTTGGTGTTGATTTATTATCACTCTCAGGGCACAAATTCTATGGTCCTAAGGGTGTTGGAGCTCTATTTATCCGTAAAGGGACAAAGATTGATTCACTCCTGCATGGTGGGCATCATGAGGGTTTGAGGCGAGCAGGAACTGAGAATGTTCCCGGCATAGTTGGTCTTGGGGTAGCCTGTGAGCTTGCAATGGAAGAAAGAGAAGAGGAGGAGAAGAAGCTCGAAGCTTTGAGGGATAGATTGGAGGAGGGGATAACGAGAAGTATAGATGATGTTATTGTGAATGGTCATCCCAAGATGCGACTTTCTGGTACGCTTAATATATGTATAAAGTACGTTGAGGGTGAATCAATGTTGCTTCAACTCGATCATGAAGGTATTGCTGCATCGAGTGGTTCTGCATGCACGTCCGGTTCCCTTGAGCCATCACATGTCCTTAGGGCAATGGGTATTTCTCCAATACTAGCCCATGGTTCCCTCAGGTTCAGTATGGGTCGTGGCAATACTGCGCGTGATATTGATAAAGTGATAGAGGTTCTTCCCCCAATTGTTTCGAGGTTACGTGAAATGTCACCTTTTGGGAAAGATAAGGAGAAGAATTAGGATGATGTATTCTGAGAAGGTGATGGAACATTTTATGAATCCGAGGAATGTAGGGGAGATAGAGGATGCGGATGGTGTTGGACAGGTTGGAAATCCTGTTTGTGGTGATATTATGACTATCTATATCAAGGTTAAGGATGATGTAATTACCGACATAAAATTTAAGACCTTTGGATGTGGGGCTGCTATTGCTACATCCTCTATGGTAACTGAACTCGTTAAAGGAAAGACAATTGAAGAAGCACTTACCATAACAAACAGGGATGTGGCAGAGGAATTAGAAGGCCTGCCTCCCTTAAAGATGCACTGTTCGCTACTTGCAGAGGAAGGTCTTAAGGCAGCAATAGAAGACTATAAAAAGAAACAAGAAAGAAAAATAAGGGATTCGAGGATTCAAGGGTGACTCCTTGGGTGGGGTATTATGATTAAAATAAATAAGGAATTATACATTAAATTAATAATACATGATGGGGGGTTATAATGGATTATATTTCTATTTATACAACACTGCCTGATGAGGA
>SOIB01000188.1 GCA_004377355.1 Candidatus Stahliibacteriota bacterium
TGGGTCTGGTTGCCCATCCTATAGCTGGATTTAATGAGGATAAAACAAAAGAAATACTCAATATACCCGAGGAAATGAGGATTATAACTCTTATTATTGTAGGAAAGCATTCTGATGAGATTAACGCTTTGCTCTCCGAAAAGCAGGCTGAAGTAGAGAGTGAAAGACCAGCTAGGAAAGATTTACATGAATTTGTATGGTTTAATAGTTATACCCAGTAAAACTTAAATAAAGGCACTTAGAAAGGTAAATTACAAACTTGACATTGTTTTTTAATACAACTATAATACCACAGAGATGGTAGGAGGATTTTTAAAAGAATCAATTTATTCTTTATATATCCAAAGGATTAACTTATGCTAATTATCTCATTCGTAGGTGATTCTGGAACTGGAAAGACTTATATTATAACAAAGTTGACTGAAAAACTTTCAAAAAAAGGTTACAAAGTAGGGTGTATAAAACACTGTCCTCATGGATTTGATCTGGATCATCCGGGAAAAGATTCTCATCAATTTAAAAAATCAGGAGCTTATGGCGTTGTTGTGCATAGTCCAGAGGGGATAGGGTTAGTCAAAAACATATGTGAGTCGGTTGAACTTAATGACCTTGCAGTTGAGTTTTTTATGGATGCTGATTTCGTCCTTGCTGAGGGATTTAAAGAATCAAAAGGGACTAAAAAGATTGAATTGCTCAGAAAGGGTGTGTGTGAAAAGCCAAAACTTGTTGATGCTGTGGCAACATTAAGCAACTTTGATGTTGAAACAAAGAATCCACTACTAAATCCAGATGATATCAGGGGAATTGTTAGATTCCTTCTAAAATTAAAAGAAAAAGAAGAAAAAGTCATAAAAGTTAAAGTAAATCAAGAAAATCTTGTACTTAATCCATTCACAAAAAATATGATTAAAAGTACGATTTTAGGTCTTTTAAAATCACTTAAAAAGAAAGATAAAAAAATAAAAAAAATAGATATAAAAATGGAGGTATAAACATGATTAAGAAGAATATACTTTATATTCTCTTCTTTGGCTCTCTCTGGGGATTCATTGAAGTCTTCTTAGGACAAACTCTGTATAATTCTAACTTTATCTATCCAAGTATCATATTGGCCATTTTAGCACTTGGAATTCTAGGGATTGCATACACACTGATTCCTAAAGCTGGAGTCCCAACTCTCATTGCAGCAGTTGCAACCCTTTTCAGGGTTGTAAATGCTGGACCCTTTTTCTGTCACTTGCTTGCCATATTCTTGTTAGGGGTAGGATTTGACATAGCAATGCAATTAATTAGAGAAAGGAAGTTAAGTTGGCTCTCAGGGGCTTTAAGTGCCTGGCTTGGATATGCTTTATTTGGATTTATGATAACTTATGTTTTCAGATATTATTACTGGATTGCTTTCGGATTCCCAAAGGTTATAAGATATATTGGAATAGAGGGAACTTTTGCTGCTTTTGGTTCTGCTTTCAGCGTTTGGCTTGGATATATAATTGGTGAGAATATTGTTAAGTTTTTTAAAACCAGACCTACATTGGTTTATACCGGAACAATAGGATTCACCCTGTCCTTCTGGGTCTTAGGAGCTTTATGATTGGACTTATACTCTTCTCTTTGATACTTATAGATGAAGTGGATTCTTTCCCCAAGGTCTATGAGTTAGGTGGAATTACTGTAACTGCAAAAAGAGTTGAGTTAATACCAAATCTCTTAATAGAATTAACTTCCGAAGACCTAAAATCTAAAGGAGCAAGTACTGTTGGTGAGGCATTGCGCTTTATTCCCTCTATTTATTCAAGAACAGGGAGAAAGGGAGAAAACTATATAGAAATTTTGGGCATTGAGCAAAGAGAAATTGTGATTATGTTAGATGGACATCCAATATATTCCCCCTATACAGGTACAGCTGACCTCGAACAAATCCCACTCGATAATATAAGTAAAATTGAGATAGCATTACCGCCTGTTTCTCTACTCCACGGAGCTAATAGTCTGGGAGGGATTGTCAATATTGTTACTAAAAAATATACAAAATCTGTATTGCTCGGAGTTAGCAGTGGAGCCTCCATAAAATCTATTGCAAACTATGGAAATGAAATTGGTAATTTCTATTACTATATCTCAGGAGGAATTTCAGAATCAGATGGATATCCACTTCCAGATGGAACTAAACGAGAAAATTCTGACTATTATAAAAGAAGAATTACTGGAAAGATTGGATGGGAACCTAACACTACCACAGAATTTGGTATATCTTTCGCAAATTATTCCTCAGAGAAGGGAATACCACCAGGATTTACAAATCCGAGATTCTGGAGATTTACTGATTGGAAATGGCAATATTTTGCTCTTCATGGGAAAACTGAACTTTTTCATAAAATAAAAATTAGAGGAAGCACCTTTTATGATACACATATAAATACACTGGTTTCTTATGAAGATTCAACCTATAACGATACCGAATGGATTAGTGATTATGACAACAATTCTGCAGGTGCACATATGACAGCAAGCTTCAGTTTAGGTAAATTTACTACTTCTACAATTGGAGGCTCATTTAAAATCGATTATGTTAATAAAAGAGAAGACGAAGAACCCTGGGAAAAATATAAGGGACAAACAGTTGCTATTTCAATACAAGAAAAGATTGTAATACCATCTTATAGATTACACCTTGAAGGAGAGATTGGTTATGATGGATTTACAGGGACTGATTCACGTCTTCACGTTATAAATTACAGAACTGGAGGAGTTTGTTTTATAGGCTCTGAAAACTCATTATTCTTTTCTATTGGCAAAAAGAATCGTTTCCCAACTTTAAAGGAACTATATTCCCCAAATTCAGGCAATCCTGATCTTCTTCCTGAGCATTCAATGTCTTATCAATTTGGTATAAATTTAAAACCAATTAAACTTGTTCTATTCAGGAATGATGTGAATGATTTAATTGACCAAGAAAATCGTTATGCTAATTGGGAAAACATAAGTTGGGCACGCTTCCAGGGACTCAGTATAAATGGAAGATATAAATTCTTAACTATTGGGTATACTTTACTCGATGCATACGATGAATTTCACGAAACCCTTGATAATAAAGCAAAAAATTCAGCCAATTTTGGCTTTAATTATACATTCAATTTTGGTCTGGACATTAATCTAAATGTCTTTTGGATTGATAGAAGAGAGGATGGAGATAATTACCTGGATTCTTATACACTACTAAATGCTAATATTAGCCAGAGAATTGGTAAATTTATAAAGATAAATCTAAACTCTTCAAACTTAAAAAATGAGTGGTATGAAGATGAAATTGGATATCCCTTGGCTGGGAGACTTTTAGGTGTAGAACTTTTGGTAAATTTTTAAGGAGGTGATTTACAATGGGTGAAATGAAAGGATATATGGGGAGTATATTGGAGGTTAATTTAAACAGTGGGAAAATTGAAACAGTTGACACAGACCCAGATTATGCAGGAAAATTCATTGGAGGTAAAGGTTATGGTGCAAAACTTCTCTGGGATAGAGTGCCAAAAGATATCCAACCCCTAAGTCCTGACAATCTACTTATTTTTATGTTGGGACCTCTAACAGGGACTCTTGCTCAAAGCTCCGCAAGGTTTGCTGTAGTTACAAAATCACCTCTAACTGGTATTTTCACAGATGGACACGTTGGAGGTTATTGGGGGCCAAAATTAAAATTTTCAGGATATGACGGAATTGTTATTACTGGAAGAGCAGAGAAGCCAGTTTACCTTCATATCTCAGAAGATAAATGTGAAATATTGGACGCAAAAGATTTATGGGGTAAAGGTGTTTTTGAAGTTGATGATATACTTTTAAAAAAGTATCCTGGTTCGTCAAGCGCTGTTATAGGAGTGGGTGGTGAGAATCTGGTAAGTTTTGCCTGCATATCCTTTGATAAGGGCAGGCAGGCTGGAAGGTGTGGACCTGGAGCTGTAATGGGGTCAAAATATCTAAAAGCAATTGTAGTAGAGAAGGGTAAAAGAAAGCCAGTTTATGCGGAAGAAGAAAAATTCCGACAGTTGACAAAAGACATATCCAGGATGTTGAAATCACATCCTTCAAAACATAAAAGACATATACTTGGAACACTCGTTTGTATATGGGAAGGAATTGATGGGGGCACTTTACCAATAAAGAATTATTCAGGTGTAGAATTCCCTGAAATCGAGAATCTCGTGCCTGAAAAACTATGGGAGCAGGGAATATGGAAAGGAACTACAACTTGCTTTGCATGCCCTGTCGCCTGTACAAAAGTAAGTGAATTAAAAAGAGGTGATTATAAAGGGAAAAAATATGAAGCACCTGAATACGAAATAACAGCATTGATGGGTGGAAATCTTTTAATAGATTCTTACGAATATGTAACGTATGGTCATGTTCTCTGTAACGATTTAGGTCTGGATGCAATATCAGCAGGGAATTGTGCTGGATTAGCTATGGAATGCTATGAAAAAGGTCTTATAAAGAGCGACCTTGAACTAAAATTTGGGGATGGTGATTCACTAATTAATTTTATAAAGCAAATGGCTAATAGAGAAGGAATAGGTAACTTATTTGCTAAAGGTGTTAGGGAAGCGGCAAAGGAAATAGGTCAGGGATCAGAGAGATTTGCTATACATGTCAAGGGTCTGGAACTTCCTGGAGTTGACCCACGGGCTTCCTATGGCATGGCCCTAGCTTTTGCAACTGCTGATAGAGGAGGTTGTCACCAAAGGGTATGGACACCAAGGGCAGAACTCTATGGTAGGTTAAAGAGATTCTCAACTGAAGGTAGGGCAGAATTTGTAAAATATAATCAGGATGAAAGGGCAGCTTTCTTCTCCCTCGACTTGTGTGATTTTATGCCATTCTCAGAAAAACAAACCACTGACCTCCTAAATTTCGCCACAGGATATGAATTTACCCCTGAGGAGTATGTATATATAGGTGAAAGGATATGGAACCTTACCAGATTAATAGCAGTAAGAGAGGGAGTATCAAGGAAGGATGATACCTTACCAGCAAGGTTCTTAGAGGAACCCTTGCCTGCCGGGGCTGCAAAAGGGCATTTTGTATCAAGGGAAGAACTAGATACAATGCTTGATGAATACTATACACTGCGAGGCTGGGACAAAAATGGGATACCCACAAAGGAAAAATTGGAGGAATTAGGATTAGGGGAAATTTAGAGGTCAATCTTTCTTTAAAATTACTTAAATCTTAAAAATCTTAAGATATATAAGAATTGATGAAAAATAACTGATGGATTAGAATCAATAAAGTGAGGTGATAATGGATGAAATTAAACAAAATAGAAATTTTATTAAATCAAACTTTGCAAGGCTAGAAGGAATAACAACAGATCAGGAAAAGGGACTACCACACCCCCCCCTACAGAAACCATATGATGAGGAAAGTGCTAAGATAATAGAACTGCCTGAAGTTGATTTAAATGTATTAAAGAAAACTGATATTTTTAGATGTTTGAAAGAAAGGAGGAGTAGAAGACAGTTCACTTCCGAATATCTGTCAAAGAAAGAACTCTCATTTTTACTCTGGGCAACACAGGGTGTTGATAAGGTCATCAAAGATGGATATGCTACACTCAGGATAGTTCCTTCTGCTGGTGCAAGGCATCCATTTGAAACTTATCTTGTAGTTAACAGGGTGGATGAGATTGATAATGGAGTTTATCGTTACCTCCCTTTATTGCATCAATTGTTATTTATATTTACTGAAGACGATATGGCAGAGAAACTCACCGAAGCTAACCTGGGACAAAGGTTTGTTGGAGATGCACCTGTTGTCTTTGTTTGGAGTTGCATACCATACCGCGGGGAATGGAGATACCATATATCAGCCGCCAAAGCGATATTACTCGATGCAGGTCATATTTGCCAGAATCTATATATTACAGCCGAAGCGATTGGCTGCGGCACTTGTGCAATTGGAGCATATGACCAAGAATCTATGGATAACCTTCTAAGATTGGATGGAGAGGATGAATTTGTGGTATACCTTGCTCCAGTTGGGAGATATTAATTTATAAAAGGGTTCAAGGATTCGAGTGGAAAAGAATGTTAATAATGATTATTTTTTTGAATAAACTAAATGACTACTGAGATAAGAAGATTGATGAATTATGAGGATTTGAAAGGGCAAGAGATCAAGGTGTAAAAACTTTAATCCTTGAACCCTCTATAGTATATTCTATGTCTCCGTGGCAAAAGGTAATTAGGAGGCGTCTATGTTATTAATACTCTCACTTTTCAGTATTCCATCTAACGGGACCTTCTCTATAGTTGCAATGGACCCTGAAACTTCCGAGTGGGGTATAGCTGTTGCATCAAGGGTTTTGGATGTTGGATATATTGTTCCCTGGCTTAAAGCAGAGGTCGGAGCTGTAGCAACACAGGCTTATTCCAATCCCTATTTTGGACCCTGGGCATTAAAAGAATTAAGCGAGGGTAAAAATGCAGAAGAAGTCCTTAAGATAATACTCAAAAAGGATACGCTCCCTGAAGATAGACAGGTTGGAATAGTCGATAAGGATGGAAAATCTGCTGCTCATACGGGGAAAAGCACCCTTGATTGGGCAGGACACAAAACCGCCCCTTATTTGTCTGTTCAGGGCAATATCCTGACTGGAGGCGAGGTTGTAGATTCAATGTTTATAACTTTCCAAAGGACTGAAGGTGTCCTTGCTGAAAGATTGATTTCTGCATTGGAAGCAGGTGAAGCAGCTGGGGGGGATAGGCGGGGCAAGCAATCAGCTTCTCTAATTGTTGTCAGAAAGAGGGGAGGTTACCAGGGAGTAGATGAGAGACTCGTTGATTTGAAAATTGTTGATAACGTGGAACCCGTTAAAGAATTAAGGCGTCAATATGAATTATGGCAGTTTTCATTTCTTGCACCTTCTTATCTTAGACTATCAAAAGAAGAAGTAGCGAGGGAGGACATTTTTATTAAAAGGGCACATTCTCTTCTCTTAAAAGCTCTTGAAAGTGACATTAAAAGTGCTAGTGTATACAACTCTTTAGCATGGCAGTTTGCTCTATTAAAAAAATATCCAGAAGAAACATTAGAAGCAGCAAGGAAAGCCCATGAACTTGAGCCAGAAGACGCCAACATTATGGACACATATGCGGAATGTTATTATGCTGCTGGTAAATACGAAGAGGCAGTTCACTGGGAAAAGGAAGCATTAAAAAGAGAACCTGATAACGAGTCCTTCAAAAAACAACTTAATAAATTCCAGAAGGCTTTAAATAAAAAGTAATAATTTTATTATTGCAAATTTATATATTCTTTACATACTGAATATAATAAAAAGGAGGGGTTTGGTTGTGCGCAGTGGCAAGTTGCCCCCAGTTATGAACCAGTTGGTTCTGTTTCAGGAGTGGGTGCAAAGAAGATTTATGTTGGGAAAATAGAACCTACATTGGTATCCGCTGAGTCAGATGTAAATATTATTGGATTTTCAATTGATCCTCAAAGTTTCCTTAAGAAAGACATTGGGAAATATCTTGCTGATGCAATAATAGAAGAGGGTGAAAAAACAGGTATATTTTTACCTTTAAAGAGTAGCATAGCTGCTGATTTTGAGATTACTGGAGAAGTAAAGGAATTCTATTATAAAATGAGCGTCAAAGAGATCCCAATGAAAGGTGAAGGATATGCTTATTACTATAAAGCTGATTTCAATTTACATGTTAACTGCATAGTTAAACAAAAAGGCGGGGGTATCATGGAAAAGAATTATACATCAATTAACGAACATGCAACTGTTTACCATACTCTCACGAATTGGGAAAAACCTTTCACCGAAGATTTAAATATTGTTATCTTTGAAATAGTCGAGGAGCTATTCTCGGATATCGAAAAGACTTTCATAACACATATTGAAATAAAATAAGCTAACACTCTTTTATGCCTTAGAAATTACATTATTAAAAAAGAGCAAAAAGAAACCTAATAAAATCCCGGGGATTTTGCCTTCTAAATCCCAGGGATTTCATAATTTATAAATTCAACTTCTCCAAATTGCTCTCTAAAAGCGTCTAAATCTATCTTTTCTTTATCTCCAATTATTACAATAGAGAGTTTCTCAGGATTGATGAAATCCCTGGCAGCGTTTAATACATCATCCACATCTACCTTCTCTATATTATCATTTAAAGTAATGTAATAATTAAGAGGGAGTCCTAAGATTTCCAAACTTAAAAGCCTGGGTATATAGTTCCAGTCATTGCCCAGTCTTGTTACAGTACTATTTATAACAGATTCCTTTGCAACTTTAAGTTCACCACATGATACTTCCTCTTCTCTTATACGTTTAATTTCTTCTAATATACATCTTGAAGCCTCATGTACTGCATCCTGTCTTGTCCCACAATAAACATAGAACTCTCCAGACAAAGGAGAAAACGTGGAATAATAACTCCTTGTTCTGTATGCAAATCCTTTCTCAACTCGAACTTTTTTAACAATCCTTGAAGTAAAACCTCCTCCTCCCAGGATAAAATTCATAATCATAACATTATACATCTCAGGAAATGGAGCGCTTTTTCCTATGTGTTGAATATGGAATAAAGCTTGAGGTCTTTTAATATTATACAAGTAAACTTTCTTTGGAGCTTCAGGAGTTAAAGCAGGAATCTCTCCTATTATTTCATCGGTATTATATTTTTTACAAAATATCCTTTTTATTTTTTGTTTCATATCCTCACTTTCAAAGTCTCCCACTATCCCTATTATCATATTGGATGGCTGTACAAACCTATCCTTTAGCTCTACGAGTCTATTTCCATCTATCGTCTCTAATAGGTTAAAATCAGGTATCCCACCCGCTGGGTGGTCTTTATATAGAACGAGATTAGAAATTTCCTTAAGTAGAGAGTTGGGGTCATCAAGTTTCTTCTCCCATTCCATAGCTAACTTCCTCTTCTCTATCTTCATAATCTCGTAATCAAAAATAGGCTGGAAGAGTGCCTCTTCTAGTAACACAAGTGCTGTATCAATGACATTCTTATCAGTAAGCATATTAACACCATAGTAATAACCATTCTCTGTGATATCGAAAGAAATTGCATTAATCTCCAGTTTTTCTGCAAATTCGGAAGGGCTGAAATTCTCAGTTCCTCCCCTTTCAATCATTATGGTGAAGAGTTCAGATACAGCTCTTTTACCATTTTCAAGATAGGAACTCCCGCCCTTTATGAAAATATTTATCTCAATAAGTGGAACAGAATGATTTTCTTTTAAGAATAGAATTGCACCAGAAGGCAATTCAACTCTCTTTATATCCACTCCAACTTCCGGTAATTTCCATTCAATTTCTGGGAATTTTATTTTTTTAATCTCCTTTGCCATAGGTGATTCTTTCTGTCCTAAAAGAGAAATTGAAAGAATTATAAATAAAATAGCAATTTTTCTCATACCTTTTCCTCCCCAAGAGTTACAATAGTAGATTTCTCTTTTCTTAGATAATCTTTAAGAATTTCTTGAACATCTTCATTGGTTATAGATTCTATCATTTCGAGTTCTTTTTTGTAAAATTCTGGGTCACCCATTACTCTTTCTCCATCTCCTATTCCAATTGCAAACCATAAGGGATACCTTCTTCTTCTGAGCAAATTCATTTTGATGTTATTTTTGGCTCTTCTAAGGTCTTTTTCACTAATCCCGTTCTCCTTCAAACTATCGAGGACTGAAAAAATCTCATCTTCAATTGTATTAAAGTCAACATCTTTCATCGGATGCACAACAATACCCAAAAGTGATTTAGCTTTTCTATCCCAGTTTTCCTCCCAAATGTCTATTTCTGAGGCTTTCCCCGTGTTAACAAGGGTCTTTTCGAGGATGGAACTTCTCCCAGGAAATAAGGTCCAAGCTAGAACACGCATGGCATAATATTCCTTCTTACCATACAAAGGTCCATGAAAGCCAATTGCCATCTGAGGTGAAGCCTTAAAATCTACGTGCGCTCTTCTAATACCTATTTGCTCCGGTTCCTCTGGAAATCTGATTAATGGAGAACTCTTTTTCCCCCAACTCCCAAAGTATTTTTGAATCATTTTAAAATCCTCTTCTGGATCCACGTTACCCACAAGAACTATCACGCATCTTTCTGGAACATAATATGTCTTGT
>SOIB01000036.1 GCA_004377355.1 Candidatus Stahliibacteriota bacterium
CATCCATAGTTATTTTTATCGTACTCTTATCGCAAACAACATTGCCTGACCACCTGCTAAAATTATACTCATCGCTAGCGTTGGCTTTTAGCCTAACCTCTGTTCCAGTCTCATAAACGTGAGTGCCAGGAGCGGGCTCAATTGTTCCCCCAGAAGTAATAGAAAGCGTCAGAGTACATGTTTCTGAACACAAGTTATATACATTTGCATCACTATTTTGAGCGGTAATATCTGTGTCTTGAGGCGTTATACTTGTATCCCCGGATGTTATATTCATATCACCAGGTGTTATATTTGTATCCTCAGGCATAATATCAGTATCTGAAACTTCAGCATGCAAGCTTGTTATAAATGCACAACGTGGATTAATATCTCCATTTGGAAGAAGCTTAAAGACCCATATTTCCCTTTCAATACCCCATGAGTGAGTCTCACCTGCAACAATATAGCCTCCATCGCCTGTCTGCTGAATGAAATCAGCAACATCCCTTGAATAATTACCCCCATAGGTTTTCTGCCACTCAATATCTCCATCTGAGGAAAGCTTCAAAATCAAGGAATTATAATCATCGCACCAACCATCTTCGGAGGATTCAGTGCTGCCTGCAACAATATACCCTCCATCTATTGTCTGCTGGACGGACGAAGCTCTATAAACATCGCTTCCTTCATAGGCACGCTGCCACTCAATAGAGCCAGTTGAGGAAAGCTTTAAAACCTGGATATTTCCTTCGGAATTACCCCCCCACTCGCCATAAATATAAGTAGAGCCTGCAACAATATACCCTCCATCGCCTGTCTGCTGAATGAAAGAAGCACTATCACTTTTATTTCCTCCATAGGTTTTTTGCCACTCAATATCTCCATCCGATGATAGTTTTAAAAACCAGATATCGCTTTCTCCAGCACCAAACGAGTCAGTACTACCTACAACAATATACCCTCCATCGCCTGTCTGCTGAATGAAAGAAGCACTGTCACTTTTATTTCCTCCATAGGTTTTTTGCCACTCAATATCTCCATTGGATGAAAGCTTTAAAATCCAGATATCACTATATCCATAAGCACCAAAAGAGTCAGTACTGCCCACAACAATATACCCTCCATCTATTGTCTGCTGAAGGGAATGAATTTCTTCCCGTCCACTCCCTCCATAGGTTTTTTGCCACTCAATCTCACCATCAGAAGAAAGCTTTAAAATCCAGATATCCCATGCATATCCTGTACTAAAGGAGCTAGTGTTGCCGGCAATTATATACCCTCCATCACTCGTCTGCTGAAAGGAATTAGCAGAATCATAATTATTACCTCCGTAGGTTCTTGCCCATTGGGCATTAAGCGAGATAAGAGAAGTAAAAATGAGAAGAAACATTATTGCTAATATTTTTTTCTTCATGTTACACTCCCCACAAATAAGTCTTTGGAAGAACAATCCTTTAACAATTTTCTTTACCCTAATCCTTCATGTCCTCAAATAATTTATGGTCTTTTGAATCAAAAGTTGTTAATAATTTGTAAAAAGTTTGTTAAAAGTTTGTTAAGATTAGGTGATTTTTACCATTTACCCGTTGCTGACAACAATTATTCCCTTTTCTGTTGTTCTTTTCTCTTCTATATTCTTAAATTTTTATATCATAGGATAAAGTTAGATGTCAAAGGAAATTGAATTGGCCTGGCATATATACTCAAGCGTAGGGCATCCTTGAGATTAGAGGGTTCTCTCTGTATTTGAAGAAATGCTCATTTTCAGGTTGATATTGACCTTGTCCTGGATATAAAATGAATTAAACAAAATTTTCTGGGGTAGTTATTCGAGAAATACTTTGAAAACTTTCAAAATTTCAGCTATCGATGTATAAATCTAAACTTTTCCTTTTTTTCGAAAGAGTCATCGAGAGAATTGAGAATTTTAAGATTAATACTCTTATTTTAACTTTATATCTCTGCTTTCTTATTTCCCTGCGGGAAGTGTTCGAACAGTTATTCTTTGAAAAATCCTACAGCCTTCATCAATTAATGCACCATTTCTTTTTTTATTTCCTTGTGCTGATGGCTGGGATATTGGTTATTAGCCTTATAGGAAAAACAGATATAATTAAGACAACATTAATAGTTTCTTCAGGTTTTATCCTTATTATTCTTCCGCCATTGATTGACCGCTTTATTTTCCTAAGAAGTCACCCTTACGAATATATCTTGCCCAGGGAATTCGTGAAAAACTTAATAACTTTTTTCCTTTTTACTCCTAAACCTGGATTAGGCATAATGGCTGAAATAGCAGCTATCCTTGTGTTGGCTTCATTCTATGTTCTGATTAAATCTCGTTCCCTATTGCGGGCTCTTCTTACAGGGTTAGTTATATATCTAATAGGAGGATTATCGGCCACCCCTCGACTATTTCTCCCAATACCATCTATGAAGAATTTATTAATCTGGCAGTCCAGGCATATCATCTATTTCAGCTTTTATCTCGGACTATGCATAATTTTAGGCATATTATTTCTCTACAGAATAAACAAAGCCCTTCCTAGGGCTATTTTAAAAGAATTAAGTTCATTCCGGACTTTACATTTTATTTTGATGGTTATTGCCGGTGTATACTTTAATAGAACATTAAGCTTTCTTAGTTTCCCCGATTTCCTCTATATCCTGATAAGCATTATTCTCATAGTAATTATTTGGCTGAGCACAGTTCTTATTAACAATGTCTATGATCTACCGATAGATAGAATCTCAAATCCAAACCGGCCTTTGGCCAGGGGCGATGTTAGTCCATCTCTGTATCTCAATTTAGGTCTTGTTTTCTCGGTAATAGCCCTTGCTGTGAGTATAATTTTGTGGATTATTCCCTTTATTCTTACTCTAATTTCTTTGTTGAGCTCTTTGGCTTATTCAATGCCCCCTTTAAGGCTCCGAAAAAGGTTATTCAGCACTCTGTTTATTGGATGGGGCTCATCCCTGGCATTCCTGATTGGATATTTCAACCACACCAGGATATCTAATATTTCAATAAATAGTGACGCGCTTTTCCTGGCCTTTTTAATATTTATTGCTTTCTCTGTCGGACCTCTGACCAAAGATATTAAAGATTATGAAGGGGATCTCAAGCATGGAGTTAAAACTTTCTT
>SOIB01000164.1 GCA_004377355.1 Candidatus Stahliibacteriota bacterium
TCAAATTATTGGACTTTTAATCTGATTTTTTAATAATTAAATAATTACTGCAGATAATACCTATTATTACTTTCATTTACATAGAATTAGCAATAAATTGCTAAAGAAACGGGTTGGAAATCTTTTAAAATCTTGCAATTACTACTTGACAGATATTGCAAGGGTATTAAATTTACAATCCTATGGAAATTGGATGCGATTGGGAACAACTGGATAGGCCGATTAATTGGAAGAAAATCTTTATCAACAATAACCCCATAGATTGTGAAATAGGTTTTGGTAATGGAAAATTCCTGGTATGCAAAGCTAAGGAACATCCTGAAAGGAATTTTTTTGGAATGGATTACTCGAATGAATCATTTAAAAAGGCAATAAAAGTAGTAGAGAGAACAAAATTATCCAATGTTTGTATAGTTCGTATGGAAGCAAAGTGTGCACTTACAATACTAATTCCTGAACGCTCTATTTCTCATACATATATTAATTTTCCTGATCCCTGGCCAAAGAAGAGGCATGAAAAAAATCGTTTGCTGGATAAAGAATTCTTTACTCTTATAGCAACAAGGACGAAGAAGGGTGGAGAAATTATTATTGTTACAGATGACCCATTCTACCGGGACTTCCTTCTTGAGGAGATGGAATCAACTCATCTTTGGAAGTCACTGTTTCATAAGGGATATACAGATGAATTATCCAGCTATTATCAGACAAAGTATGAAAAGAAGTGGAGAGAGATAGGAAAGGATATTTATTATATGATATTTCAAAAGAAAAGGAATTCAGATAAAGCATTTAAAATGAAGGAATACTCAATGAAAGATATAGTTTTTTCCAATTTCAGATCCTCTGTTATTGAAAGTATGAAAGAGAATATAATAAAAGATGATGATTCAGTGGCAAAGCTTCTAATGGTGGATACGACGGATAAAGTGATAAAAATGAATCTTTTATTAAAGGATGGAACACTTCATCGGAGAAGAACGTTACATTTAGAGAAGAGTAAAGATAATAAGTGGAAACTTCGTGTTCCAGATAAATTATTTTGTACTCATTCATTTAAGATTTTTACTGATAGACTAAAAACTCTCTGTAAATAGAGCTCCTGAGATAAGAAGGATTATAAATCCCAACCACATAAATAGGAAATATGATGGTATTACGCCAAAATTAATTTTTGTAAATAGTATATGTATGGAGAAATTTATTCCAAATAAGATTATAGTGAGAATATATGCTATTAAATAGGAAGCAAGGTTCTTTTTTATATGAGAAAAAATCTTATTGAAATGGAATGCATTTATAAAAGATCCTGTATCAGCGAAAAGCATAAGACCCATTGGAAGGAAGAATAAAACAAAAATCGAGAGCAATGTAGAAAGGTAAAACCAGAGATACCCACCTAAATTAAGACGGGAAAATACAAAATTAGGATTAACGATAAATGTGAATACAGATTCAGGAAGCAGAGATAAAACCAATAGGGGAATGACAAGATAAATAATTATTATAAAACCCCATTCTATTCCAGTCCAGAAGAGGCTTCCCCAATCCTCCCATGAAGGAAGTTTTTTTTTACCTTCTAAATGACTGTGCATTAGTTTTGCAAGAAAACCAAAAGCCAGCAAGTTTACCACAGGAATCATAAGAAAAAGACCACCCAGTAAGGTTTTCTTTGTCCATTCTTTATCTTTGAAGATGACCCCAAAAGTGCTATCTATGTTCATTATTCTATTATAGAAAATCAAAATTCTATGTCAAGAGTAAATATATTTAGTCGTCAGTCATTCATTTAGTTACTTTGTTAATTAGTTGATTATGAATTCTAAATCCCAACCCCAAAATCCTAAATCCTAATATCCGTTTCCCGACCTCAGTCTTCGGTCATTTCACGCATATACTCATTTACTCATATACCCATTTACTTAATTAAACCCACTTGAATATATAACATTATTGTATATTCTTATAAAACGGAGAGCCTATGTATGAGATAAATTGTGGTGATTCGTTATTGAGAATTATCCAGGGTGATATAACTGAACAGGATACAGATGCAGTTGTTAATGCTGCGAATAACCGCCTTGCTCCTGGTGGTGGAGTCGCAGGTGCTATTCATAGTGCAGCTGGAGTGAAGTTGTGGGAAGAATGTAAAAAACTTGGTGGTTGTGAGACTGGTGATGCTGTAATTACAAGAGGATATAACCTACCTGCTAAATGGGTAGTCCATACTGTCGGACCTGTTTATCGTGGGAGGGAGGAGGACCTGGAGCTATTAGCCTTAAGCTATGAGAACTCTCTTAAAATTGCTGAAAAGGAAAGCATTAAGACTATATCTTTTCCAGCTATTAGTACAGGTGCATTTGGCTATCCAATGAGAGAAGCAGCAAAAATTGCTGTTAAAACAGTATGTAAGACCTTGACGAGTCTTTCGAAAGTTAAGATGGTTCAATTTGTACTTTATGATTTTAATACATATAAAATCTTTGAAGAAGTATTAAAGGAGGTAGAAAATGACGATTAGAAATCGATTCTTAATTATTACTTCAATTTTTATTTACTCAATCCTTATCCTTGGGCTAACAGAGCAAACTACAACAGCTGCCGATCAGGAAAACGTTGAAGTTACAGTCTATAACAGTAATCTTGGTCTGGTTAAGGATATTAGGGATATAGGATTGGATAAGGGAAAGGTGGCACTCAGATTTATGGATGTTGCTTCGAGAATAAATCCAAGGAGCGTGCATATTAAATCACTCTCACACCCTGATATGTTCAGCGTTCTTGAACAAAATTATGAATTCGACCTGATGAATCCGAGTAAATTGATGGATAAATATGTGGGTAAAGAGGTAAAACTATTAAGATATAATGAATTCAAGGATACAAAGGAAATAGTTATAGCAACTCTTTTGAGTAATAATAACAATCAACCAATCTATAAAATTAATGATGAGATTTATCTGGGATATGGAGGACGCGTAATACTTCCAGAGATACCAGAAAACCTGATAGCCAGACCCACACTTGTATGGTTTCTTGATAATAGGACAAATATGAGACATAAAATTCAGGTTTCCTATCTCACCTATGATATAAACTGGTCAGCAGATTATGTGATGGTTGTCGGTAAAGATAATAAGACCTGTGATATCAATGGCTGGGTTACGATAAATAATATGAGTGGAACTACCTATAAGGATGCAAAGCTAAAATTAGTTGCCGGAGAAATCCATAGAGCCTGGGAGGATAAACGTCGGAGAACCTATGCTAAAGGAATGGTGGTAGAAGCAGCTCCACCGCAATTCAAAGAAGAAGAATTTTTCGAATATCATATATACACTTTAAATCGCCGGTCAACCCTTAAAAACAATCAGGAAAAACAGATTCAATTACTGGAGTCATCCAGTGTAAAAATAAAGAAAGAACTGATAGTCTACGGATATCAGGGTTATTATACGGTTAGATACACAGAGAAGATACCAAAGCAGGATGTAAATGTCTTTATCAGTTTCATAAACAGTAAGGATAATAGAATGGGTATGCCTCTCCCGGAAGGGATAATAAGACTTTATACACCTGATGAAGAAAATACGCTTCAATTTATAGGGGAGGATAGAATAGAACACACACCTAAAGATGAGGAAGTAAGAGTGAAGGTTGGTAAGGCGTTTGATGTAGTATGTGAGAGACTTCAGAGTGATTACGACCGAATCAGTGAAAGAACTTATGAGACTGAATGGGAAATTTCAATTAGAAATCATAAAAAAGAAGGTGTTACGGTTAGCCTTATAGAGCCTTTATTCGGGGACTGGGAGATAATTAGTAGCACACATAGTTACAATAAATTAGATGCTCATACAATTCGCTTTGATGTAAATGTCCCTTCAAATAAAGAGATCAAGGTAAACTACAGGGTAAGGGTTTCCTGGTAAATTTAGTCTATAGTCGATAGAGGCTGTGCCAAGTAATGGATTTATTGAGTTTTTTGGATTTGTAGAGTTTATATAAAAAAGTCCGAGGTCCGAAGTCCGAGGTCCGAAGTCCTACGTCCAAAGTTGGGATTTGGCTATTTTTTAAAATAACAACTAATAACTAATATACTATTAACTATAACTCTGTGTCTCTGTGGCTAATACCCTTATTTCCCTTACAGAAACGCCGTATAGACTTGAAAAATAAGAATAATTTGTTATAATAAAGTATGATAAAGGAAGTAAAAGAGTTAATTAGAAAGGAAAGGCTTCTATCTGGAATAAAAAGGATTATATTGGGTTATTCCGGTGGACCAGATTCAACCTTTTTAAGAGAAGTTCTATCTGAAGAGGATTTGGAGATTATTCTTGCATATTTCAACCATAATCTCCGGGATGATTCAACATATGAAGAGAAATTTATTCGCAAAGAGGCAGAAAGAGTGAGTCTACAACTACGAACAGAAGGAGAAAATGTGAAAAATTATTGCAAAAAAGAGTCTCTTTCCATAGAAGAAGGAGCTAGAGTATTGAGAATGAATTACTTGCATCGGGTTAAGGATGAAGAAAACGCTGATATTATCGCACTCGGTCATAATTTAGATGATCAAATAGAGAATTTCTTTATCCGTCTTTTAAGAGGCTCCGGATTTGGTCTTTCTTCTATGAGATACAAAGATGGAGATATTATACGTCCGCTTCTCTCTTTTAGGAAAAAGGAAATCATCCGATATTTAAATGACCATAATATCCCTTACTATGAAGATCCATCAAACAGGGATTTAAGTTATCTTCGTAATAGAATAAGAAGTGAACTCATCCCAGTTATTGAGAATATAAAGGATGGTTCTATCAGGTGCATTGAAAGGAGTATTGAGAATATAAGGGGAATGGAAGAAGCTCTTAAAAAGCATGTTGAAGATATTCTGATAGTTAAATATCCTAATCATGTTGACGTAGATAGAAAGGATTTTGGCCAATTGCTACTCTCAGAAAAATTTTTGCTTGTTTCTAAATTGCTTTCTTTGTTTGGAAAAGAAAGGGAGCTAAAGAGAGCACATATAGAGAGTTTACCGGATAGGGGTGTAATTGAACTTTCTGATTCATTTATAGAATTAACACACAATAAGTTAATTATAACCCTTAAGAAAGAACATTCTATCAAGGAGTTACCCATGAAGGGAGAGCTATCTTTTGGTGATTTTCTTATAACTACTGAGATTTTTACTAAAATTGACGATCCTTCAAAGGATGGATGTGAATATTTTGATCTGGGTGATTTAGAATTACCACTAACTATAAGGGCTAGAAAAAGGGGCGATCAGATTATAAGCTTTGGATCTAAAGAAAGGAAGAAATTGAAGGATATCTTTATCAATGAGAAGATTCCAAGAACTCTAAGAAATTCCTGGCCCATCATCTGCGACAAAAAGGGAATCATTCTGATTCTGGGCCTTAGACGTAGCAACCGAGCTTATGTTTCTGATAAAACAAAAAAAGTGATATTAATTAAATACAAAGAGGTAAAATATGGCTGGTGAAAAACAAAGAGATAATAGAGGACAATTTATAAGAGCAATAATCCTCTGGGGTGTTATATTTGGTGGCCTGTATCTTGTTATTCAATTCTTTCAGGGAGAGAAATATAGAGAAGTAAGTTTCACCCGTTTTTGGAACTATGTCGAAACAGAGGAAATTGAGAGTGTAACATTTGAAGGCCAAGAACTGACAGCAAAACTGAAAGGAGAAGAGGGACTCATAAAGACCCGCCTTCCCTATGAAGATCCTGAACTCCCAAAGGAACTTATAAGTAGAAACATAGAGGTTACTTCAAGGATAGAATTTGACTTCTGGAAGATATTCTGGCAATTCCTTCCCATTTTATTTATTGTTTTCTTTTTCCTTTTTATCTTCAACAAGATGCGTGGGGGTGCTAATGAGGCACTCTCATTTGGTCAAAGTACGGCAAGAGAAATCCGTTTTATGTCTGTAAATATCACATTTGATGATGTGGCTGGTGTAGATGAAGCAAAACGAGAATTAGAGGAAGTAGTCCAGTTTCTGAAGAATCCATCACAATTCAAAAAATTAGGAGCGAGGATTCCCAAAGGAGTATTGTTGGTGGGAGCACCTGGAACTGGGAAAACCCTTTTAGCCCGTGCAGTAGCTGGTGAAGCCGGGGTTCCTTTTTATTCTATAAGTGGTTCAGATTTTGTTGAGATGTTTGTTGGAGTTGGAGCGTCAAGGGTCCGTGATCTATTCAGGAAGGCAAAGGTTAATACTCCATGTATAGTTTTTATAGATGAGATAGATGCTGTAGGAAGGTTTAGAGGTGCAGGTATAGGTGGAGGACATGATGAAAGGGAGCAGACCCTTAATGCACTTTTAGTTGAGATGGATGGGTTTGACCCGAATGAGGGTATTATTATCCTATCAGCTACAAACAGACCTGATATACTTGATCCTGCGTTACTAAGACCTGGTAGATTTGACAGAAGAGTAGTTGTTGCGATGCCTGATATGAATGGTAGAGAGAAAATACTGAAGGTTCATACAAAGAAAATTCCTCTCGCTGACGATGTTGAATTATCCATTTTTGCAAGGACTACACCTGGATTCAGCGGTGCAGATCTAGAGAACCTCGCTAATGAAGCAGCTCTTATAGCTGCATCAAAGAAGAAAGATAAGGTTGAAGCAGGGGATTTCGATGAGGCGAAAGATAAGATATTGATGGGTGTAGAGAGGAAGTCAATGATTTTGAGCGAAAATGAGAAGGAATTGATTGCCTACCATGAGGCAGGTCATGCACTTGTATCTCTGTATACAGATCACAGTGACCCTATCCATAAGGTTACTATAATCCCTCGTGGAGCATCACTTGGTCTTACCCAGCAATTACCAATAGATGATAGAAGAACTTACTCCAAGGATTATCTTATGGCAAAGATTATCGTTTTATTGGGAGGTAGATCTGCTGAGGAATTAAAATTCAATACGATTTCAACTGGAGCAGGGAATGATCTCCAGAATGCCACAACAATTGCAAGAATGATGGTGTGTGAGTGGGGAATGAGTGAAAATCTTGGTCCCATAAGCTTAGAAAATAGTTCTGAGGGGGTATTTTTGGGAAAAAAACTGGTTAAGGGTAGAGAATATTCTGAAGAAACGGCTAATCTAATTGATATAGAGATTAGGAAATTCATAGATGAAGCTCATGAAAAAGCACGTGAACTAATAAAGACTCACAGGGGGAATCTTGATAAAATAGCGAGTGCATTACTGGGGAGGGAAGTACTTACTGGTGATGAAGTAAAGGAGATACTTAATGGAACAAAAAAGAATAAAAAAGGCAGTTCGGGAAATAATTGAAGCATTAGGAGAAAATCCAGAACGAGAGGGCTTGAAGAAAACGCCCGATAGGGTTGCAAAGATGTATGCTGATATATTTAAGGGGATAAAGAAAAAACCTGAAAAAGCAATACGGATTTATCATGCTAAAAATTATGATGAAATAATAATAATAAGGAATATCCCATTTTATTCGTTCTGTGAACATCATCTTCTACCATTCTTTGGCAAGGTTCATATAGCATACATACCAAAAAATGATCGTATAACTGGTTATGCCAATCTGATTGAAGTAGTAGAATTATATTCTGAGAGACTAACAATTCAGGAGCGGATGGCAACAGAGATAGCAGATACCATAATGAAGACATTAAAACCAATGGGTGCATTTGTGATAATAGAGGCACGTCAACTATGTCTAGAAATGCAGGGGTTAAAGAAACAAGGAGAAATTACAGTTACATCAGCTATTAGAGGTGCTTTTGAAAGAGAACGAACTCGTCTTGAAGCTTTGAGTCTTATGGAGAGATGAGAGTCCATTTAGAGGATCTAAGGTCAAAAAAGAAAGCTATAAGAGCTGTAAAAGATATATGTGTAGACAAAGTAGTTACGTCCTCGTTAGCTGAAAAATCTCGTTTTTTTGTTTTTAAAATAGAAGAGGTAAGTCCTCCCGTAGCTACAATAATTAAACAGATTGCTATATCTCGCGGAACAGATGCTGCTGTTCATCGAAAAGTCATTGTAAATGGGATTGATGAATCTAATGTTCTACTTCCTGGTTCCATCAGAGAGTTAAAGCTTATTGCAAAGGAGCTTCTAAAACAACCATTTGGATTACCCCAAATAGGTTTAGAAATATTAAGAATATTAAAAGAAGAGGATAAGAAAAGAGATTATAAGATAATGGGAGTTCTGAACATTACCCCTGATTCTTTCTCTGATGGTGGAGAATATTTCTCTTCGCGGAACGCAAGAGGAAGATTTGATGAAATCGTAAAAGATGGAGCAGATATTATTGATGTAGGGGCGGAATCCTCAAGACCCAATGCAGAACCAGTAGATGAAGAGGAAGAGTTACATAGACTCAAAGGCGTTCTTCCTCTTTTTTCTTATAGCCCCATTCCAGTGTCTATAGATACCCGTAAATCCAGAATAGCAAGAGAAGCGCTATCTTCCGGAGCAAAAATTTTGAATGATGTTTCAGCCCTTAAAATGGACCAAGAAATGGTTGAGATTGCAAAGGAATTTAACGCCACTGTGGTTCTAATGCATATGAAGGGAACCCCAAAAACAATGCAGAAGAATCCCTATTATGATGATGTTATAGGAGAGATAAGAGACTTCTTTCTGGAGCGCATCGAATTCTGTTTTTCTCATGATATTTCTCACGATAAGATTATCCTTGACCCAGGTATTGGGTTTGGTAAACGGCAGATTGATAATTTAGCCATTCTTAATAATTTAGAAGTATTTACTTCTCTTGGTTTTCCAATCCTTATAGGAACATCAAGAAAATCATTCATTGGAAATATTACCCGAAGACCACCAAAGGAAAGATTATCAGGCTCTCTCGCGGCATTAGTATATTCATATTTGCGTGGAGCTCGTATCTTCAGGGTTCACGATATCCAGGAAGCTAAAGATACGCTTGCTGTAATTTCAAATCTGGAGGATGTATAGTGTTTAGTTTTAGCTTCTTAGACATATTTGATATCTTAATAGTATCTACACTCTTTTTCTTTATAATAAGATTTTTTACCGGTACAAGAGCGATTCATATGTTAACCGGTCTTCTAATTATAGTTTTCCTTGCAATACTTGCACATACTCTAGACCTTGTTGCAATAAAATGGATTGTCCGTGGACTCGGAGATATCTGGGTTGTTATATTTGTAATTTTATTTCAACCTGAGATTCGTCGTGCGTTAACAAACCTTGGTAAATCAAGTAGATTAGATTATTTTATACAGGAAGATATTGAAAAGGTCTCATTAGAGGTTAGTGAAGCGGCAGGTCTACTGTCTGATAAGAGAATAGGTGCCTTGATTGCAATTGAAAGGAAAGTCTCCCTGGAATCATACATCATAACCGGCATAAAGATGGAAGCAGTGGTATCTTCAGACCTTTTGGTTTCAATATTTTCGGTATATTCTCCGTTGCATGATGGTGCGGTAATAATCCAGGGAGAACAGATTGTTGCAGCAAAGAGTATACTGCCCTTAACTGATCATCCTGATTTGAGTCCTTCTCTCGGGACAAGGCATAGAGCTGCTATTGGTCTTACAGAAGAGACTGATTCAATTTGTGTTGTTGTTTCTGAAGAGACAGGTAAGATTTCACTTACGGTGGGGGGGGATTTCTTTGGAGACCTTAAGATCGAAGAGTTAAAAACCAGGATAGGCAGTTTGCTAAGGAGATAATGGGTGCGGAATATTTCTGACTTACTTAAATAAGGTCTGGGAGGTAATTAACTAAAAACATGTCTATTTATGATTTCAAACGTTATAAGATTATAGGTTTCTCTGCAGTTTTCATCGTTATTCTCAGTATGTATCTCTACACTATAGCTCCCACTGTATCTTTCTGGGACTGTGGAGAATTCATTGCCTGTTCGCATATACTTGGGGTTCCTCATCC
>SOIB01000056.1 GCA_004377355.1 Candidatus Stahliibacteriota bacterium
GGCCCTCGACCCTTCATCTGTTTCATTAACTTCTTCACCATCTCATATTCCTTTATTAATTGGTTTATCTCCTGAACTGATGTTCCACTGCCCGTTGCAATTCTTCTCTTTCTTGATGCATTGAGTATTTTGGTGTTATGACGCTCCTCTGGAGTCATTGATTGAATAATTGCCTCAGTCCTTACGAGTTGCTTTTCATCCATAAGTTTCTTTAAATCGCTTCCTCCCGGGAGCATCTCAATTAAATCTTCAATAGGTCCCATCCTCTTTATTTGTTTTATCTGGGATAGAAAGTCCTCAAGGTCCAGTTTTGCTTCCTTCAGTTTTTCCTGGAATTCTTTAGCTTTTTCCTTCTCTATTTCAATCTCTGCTTTTTCCTGAAGGGTTTTTATATCTCCCATACCAAGGATTCTTGTAGCAAGTCTTTCGGGATGTAATAATTGAAGGTCAGAGGATTTCTCTCCAACCCCTAAGAATTTTATTGGCTTTCCGGTTACCGCCCTCATTGATAGTGCAGCACCACCTCTCGCATCACCATCCATTTTAGTAAGTATTATTCCGGTAAGTCCCACCTCCTTATCGAATTCTCCTGCAATATTTACAGCATCCTGTCCGGTCATACCATCAGCGACAAGAAGAATTTCAGATGGGTTAACAGTATCTTTAACTTTTTTAATCTGTTTAATCATCTTTTTATCTATATGTAATCTCCCTGCGGTATCAAAGATGAGTGTATCATATCTTTTTATGATAGATTGGGTTAGTGCAAGTTTGGTGAGTTTAACTTCATCTGGAAGACGCTTTTCAAAATAAGGAAGTTCTTCCCTTATTGCTAAGTCACGGAGTTGTTCAAAAGCTGCAGGTCTTTTGACATCAACTGGAATAAGATAAGGTTTTCGTCCTTGTTTCTTTAAATAAACTGCAAGTTTAATAGCTGTTGTAGTCTTACCTGACCCCTGTAGTCCTACTAAAAGAATAGAAGCTGGTTGACCTTCAAGGGATAAAGGTTCTGCTTTTCCAAGGAGTTCGATAATTTTTTCTCCAACTATATTTATTATCGTTTCTGCAGGAGAAAAACTTTCATATATTTTTCTGTTAATTGATTCTTCTTCTACTTTGGATACGAAATCCTTAGCGACCTGCAGATTGACATCTGCTTCAATAAGAGCACGACGAATATCACGCATTCCTGCTTTGACATCTGATTCCTTAAGCCTTCCTTTACCTGCAAGATTCCTTGCAATCTCTCTTATTCTATCAGTAAGATTCTCAAACATAGTAGTAGAATATAAAATAATTAAAGCCTATGGCAAGGGCAAAATGATGATAGGGTTCAAGGTTTCGAGGAATAATTAGTTCCGAGTTCGGAGTGCTGAGTTCTGAGTTTATTGAGTTATTATGGTTTTTGATTAGTTATATAATTTTAAATCGTTTAAACTCTACGTTTATCTGCGTCCCATTGCATTTTTCAATGAAGAGAATCGATTCTCGATTCTCTGACGGGGCTTGACTTGTACTACATTGTATTTATATATAAACGGAAAAGGTAAAAGTGAGTGGAAAGGAGAAAGGGATGGATGATAGAGATACTCAAATAAGAGTTCGTATTGCCCCTTCGCCAACTGGTTATCTTCATGTGGGAACCGCAAGGACAGCACTATTCAATTACCTCTTTGCCCGTACAAAAAGGGGAGCTTTTCTTTTACGAATTGAGGATACAGATTTAAAACGTTCCAGAGAAGAAATGGTTGGTTCAATAATTGAAGGACTTAAATGGATGAAACTTAACTGGGACGAGGATATTATTTACCAGTCGGATTATTTTGATGATTACAGAAAGAAAGCAATAGAATTGCTGGATAAAGGTTTAGCTTACTGGTGCTATTGCACTCCTGATGAAATTGAGGAGAGGAGAAAGAAGGCTCTTAAGGCAGAAGGTGGATGGATATATGACAGGAGATGCCATAATCTATCTAAACAGGAGATGGAAAAATTTGAGCGTGAGGGGAGACCAAAAGCTCTAAGATTCTTTATTCCCCCAGAGTATACAGTGTGTCAGGACCTTATACATGGTGAGATTAAGAGGGAGAATTCAGAGATAGAGGATTTCGTTCTTATAAAATCAGATGGCGCACCTACTTATAATTTTGCTGTAGTGTTAGATGATCACCGTATGAGGATAACTCATGTTCTACGTGGAGATGATCATATTACAAACACACCAAAACAGATACTCTTATACAAAGCATTTGGTTTTGAACTCCCTCAGTTTGGACATGTTCCTTTAATTTTAGGAAAAGACCATTCAAAGTTATCAAAGAGGCATGGAGCTGTTTCCCTTTCTTATTATAAGGATGAGGGGTTCTTGCCTGAAGCTTTTGTTAACTACCTTGCCTTTCTTGGGTGGTCACCAAAAACTGAAAAGGAAATCTTCTCTATCGATGAGTTAATAGATAGCTTTGCAATAGAGAACATTCATAAAACTCCTGCTATCTTTGATATAGAGAGATTAGAGTGGATTAACAGAGAATGGATGAATCGTTTAGGAATTAAAGAAGTAGCCTCTCGGCTTGAGGAATATCTTAAGGGGAGTGGAATTATTGTAGATAACAGGGAATATCTTGAAAATATTGTCGAAGCAATGGGTAATCGTCCTAAGAAATTGAAACATTTTATCGAATATGGGCAATATTTCTTTACTGATGATTTCTCATACGACGAGGAAGGAGCCAAAAAATATTTCTATCCAGACCTTGAGGACAGGATAAAAGTATTATTAAAATACATTCGTGATTTAGAACCTTTTACCAAAGATGCAATAGAAAATGTATTTAGAGAGATTTCAGAGAAACTTGAATGTAAAGCAGCAGAACTTATACATCCCGTGAGGCTTGGTGTAAGCGGGATGAGGGTTGGACCTGGTCTTTTTAAATTAATAGAGGTGTTAGGGAAGGAAAGTGTTATAAAGAGACTGGAGAAACTGGTTGAATACTTAGGAGGAGTAGACTTTAAATAATGTCAATCACCACAAAGACACAAAGGTCA
>SOIB01000043.1 GCA_004377355.1 Candidatus Stahliibacteriota bacterium
CTCCCATTCATAGCGATATAAATCCCCTCTTTTAGTACATTTATCGCACCAATTGCTACTCCCACATTTATTGGTGCATCTGAATCAGTGAATTTTTCGGGTTTAACCGCACCTGTTAGGATTATTACTTTATTTTTTAAATCATTTAATTTTTTTGCAGTTCCAATTAATGTATCTGTCCCATGAGTGATAATTATCTTATCGTTCTCTAATTCTTTAACAGTCTTGTAAATCTTTTCTCTATCCTCTTCTGTTATATCCTGACTATCTTTTTTGCATACAGAAAGAATTTCATATTTAAAAGAGGGATTTAACTTCTCTAAAATTCTCTTAACTGCAGGTTCGGAAATTTCAAAAGGATATCCACCTATTTTTTGGGGATAATCCTTATCTATCGTCCCCCCGGTTTGAATAAATATGATTTTCATCATTTGATTAATCCTTCCATTCAAGGTTATTATTAGAGGACTGAATGTCAAGAAGGATTAATTAAGACCGAAGACCGGGGTTCGTTTCGTTTTATTAAATTATATTAAAATTTATATGTAAATTCTCTGTGCTCTCTGCGACTCTGTGGCTATTTTTTTTCATAGTATTCCAATACATCCCATACTGACCAGGGTTTGGTATCCTCAATCGAGAATCCAAGTTTATGTGCGAATTCTCTTATCTTTTCTATCGATGGTGCTTCTATCTCAAGAAAGGCGGGGATATCTGGAAATGTATCTAACTCGAAATGAATATTATTTAGGGTATATGAAACTCTATGCTTTATTACCTTTCTAAATTCCTTTAAGCCTAATTCATTTAATATTTTTTTAATCACATCAAAATCAGTTAATTTTACTTCATACTCTTCCATAATCTTTGCCTTTTCTCTGCTTATCATTTGTTTAAAAGTAAGTTCAACCTTCTCTCCCCTTTTTCTTAATCGAAGAAGTTTTCCTCCCTTCGTTAATTTTTGCCCTTCAAAATCAAAATAGATAGCTATAATTTCACCATCAAAGACTTTCTTGGCACCCAAATCTTTCAGTTTTTTTATTACTTCATCTTTATCAACCTCTAAAATCTTAACCTCAACTTCCTTCATGATTTCAGCACCCCTGTTCCATTAGAAACCCAGTTGATAGAAAGACATTTCCAGCGTTCTAAGCCTCTTAAGCTTCTATTCGATCCTATTTTTAAAGAAAGTGTATAAGTGTTATCAATGGTATAAACACCCCATCTGCCAAGATAATAAGGATTATTACTTTGAACTGGTATTGAAGTAAAAGCTCTCTTGAAACCAGCCTTACGTGTCATCTCCCACTCTTTCTCTCCTGCCCTACCAAATGGATATGAGAAGTATTTAACACTCTCCCCTATTTCCTCCGAAACTTTATCGTATGATTTCCATAGGTCCTCTTTTACTAGTTCCTTCGAAACCCTTGTGTAATCTGGATGTAGATGAGAATGTGAACCAACTGCAATACCATATCTATGCATCTCTCTTATCTTTTTCCATGGTAAGTGAGTGAACGATTTCCCCAGTGTTATATCCCAATCATTCTTTTTTCCTGCATATCCACTTACTACAAATACCAAAGCGCATACCTTCTCATCCTGAAGAATTGGGAAAGCATATTTATAAAGCTCTTCAAATCCATCATCGAATGTAAGAAGGATTCCATTGGAGTTTTTAAAAAATTCCTCAGGAGATAAAAATTTTAATCTTAAATTTTTAATATATCTAATATGTCTTCTAAAAGTGGATGGTGAAACAACTCCTCCAAAGGGAGAAAGAGTTGGAGCAATATTATGATAGAGAAGGATTGATTTCATAATAGAAGTCAAGAACTTCCTTGCTTACTTTATCCCAGGAATAGCGGCTGGCGCTCTTGAAACCCTCTTCTATTAAGGAGTTCCTCAAGTTATTATCATTCAATACTCGGATTATTGTTCTAGCTATTCCGGCAGGATTACCAGGAGGAACAAGCAAACCATTTTTCTCATCCTCTATCACACATCGATATCCGGGAATATCGGAAGCAATTACAGGAGTCCCTGAAGCCATGGCCTCAATTAGAACAATTCCAAAACTTTCTCCAGTTATTGCTGGTGATATAAAAAGTGAAGCTCTTCTGAAAATTTGAGGTAAATCCTTAGGGGCAACAAAACTAAGAAATTTGATGGAATCTTTAACCTCTAGAGGAATATTCAGCTTTATTTTTTTATAACCTCCCCCAGCAATGGTAAGCTTTGCCTCAGGAATTTCTTTTTTCACTTTCGGAAAAGCATCAATAAGAAACTGTAGACCCTTACGTGGTTCAATCCTTCCAACAAATAGAATCTCATTAAAGGATTTATAGTGAGGGTCTCCTGGGGTAAAACGACTATTATCCACGCCATTTGGAATAATACGATAATCTCCGGGTAAGTACCTTGCGATGGAATCCCGGGCAGTCATGGAAACAGCGATCTTTCCATCTATATGCTTGAAATAATTATTCAAATACCCTTTAGATATTTGAAATAGAATTGAAGGCTCAAAAGTGGGGTGAAATGTAAAAATATTGGTTTTTCTTGAAACTTTCAGGGTTGAAAGGGGGAGGGTTGGAGCAAGTATCCCGTGTATATGGACAACATCAAATTTATTAACTATCTTAGAAAGAATACCACCATCCACTCCATATGTAATCCTTGAGTGAGAACGATTAGCGGAAACGATAATCGACCTTCCAATCCTTATGACTCTCTCTTCATCAGGTCGGAGGTCGCCTTCCATATTAGCGGTAAGTATCGAGACAGCGTGTCCCATACTCTCAAACTCATTTGCAAGATGATAAATGTGCTCACTTATACCTCCTATATGTGGATAATAAATGTCTGAAACAAATAAAACCTTCATAAAATATCCCCCTCTCCATCCCCTCTCTCTAAGGTTTCGAGGTTTCTAGGTGTCGAGTTTTCAAGATTAAATATGACCGATGACCGAGGACGGGCGACAGATAAGAAAATTGTTGTAAATTGCTTAACTTTAATTATAAATTTTTCATTTACCA
>SOIB01000112.1 GCA_004377355.1 Candidatus Stahliibacteriota bacterium
GGAGGTTGACAGAGGGGTAGTGTTGGGTAATAATAATAATATGAGATTTAAGGTCTTAATAGATGATGAAAAACTTAGTGAAGAATATGCAATAGGATGGGGTATTTCAGTCTATTTCCCCGACCCAATGTTACTCTTTGATACTGGAGAGAATTACCTATCGCTTGAAGAGAATCTTAGGATTGCTGGAATTGAAAAAGAAGATATACAACATATATTTATTCCAAAGGATACCTGGGAGCATACAGGAGGATTAGAGGCTGTGATGGGTGTTAACACAACTGTATATGTTCCTTCTGGAGTTTCCGATGATCTAATTGAGATGATTCGATCAGTGGGTTCTGAATGTAAAATAATTGAAGGAATCAAAGAGATACTTCCTTCTTTTTACTCAACAGGGAACATTTCTAGTGATGGTTCAGAACAGGCGCTACTTGTTAAAGGTGTAAATGGTGTGTCAGTTTTCGTGGGAGCTTCTAATTCAGGAATACTAAATATCTTTAAAGAAGCTTTGAGTATTAATGGGTCGATAGACCTTCTACTCGGCAAGTTAAATACTTTATCACTTAACAAAAATGAATTATTGAGTTTTGCAAAGAAGATAGGTAAGTTTAAACCCAAAAGAGTTGCTCCTACCCATTGTTCTGGGGAACTTGCACTTCAAGTTTTCAAAGATTATTTTAAGAGGCGGTTTATAAATGTTGGGATAGGATTAGAAGGAGATGTTTGATATGCTATACGAAGTTCTAAAGAGTAAGATTCATATGGCAAGGGTAACTAATAAGCAGAAAGATTATGAAGGTTCTATCACAATAGATGAAAGTCTTGCACGTGAAGCTAAACTTGTTCTTCATGAAAAGGTTCTTGTCGCGGATGTCGAAAATGGTAACCGTTTTAATACTTATGTTATTTATGGTAAAAAAGGGGAGATATGCATTAATGGAGCTGCAGCAAACCTTGTTGATATAGGTGATAGGTTGATAATTATGGCATTTGGAATGACTGACAAAAAGGATTTTACTCCCACTATCATAAAAGTGGATGAGAATAATAAGATAATAAAGTAATGGCAATTCCAGAGTGGATAAAAAAAGATATACCCAGGAGAAAATTTGCTCTGTCTCTTTTGCGTAGACTGAATTCTCGAAATCTTAACACTGTGTGTGAAGAGGCAAAATGCCCTAATATTGGTGATTGCTTTAAAAGGGGGACAGCTACATTCTTAATTATGGGAGATATCTGCACCAGAAGTTGCGTTTTCTGTGCTGTAAAAAAAGGTGAACCATATCCACTTGATCCCGAAGAACCATTAAGGGTTGCAGAAGAAGTGAACAATCTTGGATTGAATCATGTAGTGATAACATCGCCATCTCGTGATGATCTTTCTGATAGAGGTGCTTCGTTTTATTCAAAAACAGTGAGTGAGATAAAAAAACGCAGTCCACATACTACAGTAGAAGTTCTTGTTCCTGATTTCAAAGGCAGTCTGGATGCTATAAAAGAGGTTGTTGATTCAGGGATAGATGTACTCAATCATAATATAGAGACTGTTCCCAGACTTTATCCAATAGTAAGACCAGAGGCTAATTATGAACAATCGCTTAATATTTTAAAAGAGGCATCTGAATATGCTCCATCTCTTCCTCTAAAGAGTGGTTTGATTGTTGGATTAGGAGAAGAAAAGGAAGAAGTTATTTCTGTAATGAGAGACCTTCTTTTTGTGAATTGTAATATATTAACTATTGGTCAATACCTTCGTCCGTCGAAAAAGCTTCTTCCGGTTATGCGATATGTACATCCTGGAGAGTTCAGAGAATATAAGATTCTTGGAGAGGAAATGGGATTTGATTATGTTGCTTCAGCTCCGCTGGTCAGGAGTTCGTATCACGCAGATGAAGCACTAATGATTTATAAAGATAAGGAATTAAAATGAGTCCGGCGGGTATTGTAGTTGATGTAGATAAAAATATTGCAACCGTTGAATTGGTGGAATTTGATGAGTGTGAAGGTTGTGAATTCTCTAGATTCTGTAGTGTAGGTAAGGGAGAGAAAAAGATTATTTGTAAAAATAATAAGGGAGCTAATGTAGGAGATCTTGTCGAAGTTGATACATCAAGGAGAAATTTACTCCTGGCTGGGTTAATTAATTTCATATTTCCTCTCTTGCTTCTGGTAATCGGGGTTCTTTTAGGTGCAAAAATCTGGAAATCTGAATTATTAGGTTTTCTTCTGGCAATCTCCTTTATAATTCTCTATTTCCTATTATTCAGATTTATAGATAGGGCGATAATTAAATCAGGTAAAATTATTCCTGAAATAATAAATATAAAGAGACAAGGAGAATAAAGAATTAATTAAGTTTCTTAACCTTACCAGAATATTCGAGTATTAATTCTCCTGTTTCAGGGGAAACTGTATAAATTTTTACAATCAACATGTCTCCAATTTGAAAAGTATGTTTTCTTCCCTTTAATGAATGGTTTTTAATCTTATATTCATCAGGAGGCATTAGTTTTAAAGGTATGAATCCGCTTACAATGAATTCATCCAGTTCTACAAATATTCCGTTAGATGCAATATTTGAAACCATACCTCTATAACTTTTCCATCTATTCTTCAGAAGGAATCGAAGAACGTAGAATTTTGTTATTTCTCGTTCTGCTTCATCGGACTTCCATTCCTGCTCAGTGGAGTGATCAGCTATCTCTTTAAGTTCTTCCTGTGAATATTGTTCTCCAAACAATATCCTTTGCACAACAAGGTCAGGATATCTCCTTATAGGAGATGTAAAATGTGTATACAACTTTGAAGCAAGACCATAATGGGGTTCTGCCCGAGCAATATACCTGGCTCTTTTCATACATCTTAAGAGTCCATAGTTTAGGATACGTTCATAGGGAGAGCCTTTAATTTCATCAAGAAAGAGAGAAAGGTCCCCTCTTTTAGTGGATTTAAGATTAAAACCAAGATACTCTACTAACTCTTTGAACTCCATAAGTTGTTTTATGTCTGGTTCTTCATGTGTCCTGTAGATTGACGGGGTTTTATTTGAGTTAATCTTTTCTGCAACTACTTCATTGGCAGAGATCATAAATTGTTCAATAATTTTTTCAGTCCAAATCTCTTTTCTCGCGAGAACTTCTACAAGGTTCGAATCCTCAAAGTTAATCTTTACCTCTTGCTTGGAGAAATTTAAGTAACCCAATCTTTCACGTTTCAGAGTAAGAATTCTTGCTAATTCTGACATTTGTTTTAGGTCGCCTACAAATTTTGAATCTGTTTTTTCGTCTAAAATATCCTGTGTTTCTTGATAAGAAAACTTTTTGTCTGATGAGATAGTGGATTTATAGAATTCTCTCTTAATGAATTTGCCCTTCCTATCAAATGACATATGAATGGAAATAGCAGGGCATAATCTCCCTTCTTCTATACTCAGCTGGTCTGTTAGTTCTTTGGGAAGCATAAAATAAGTGTCTTCTGGTAGATAGGTAGTGCAACCCCTTTGAGAAGCTTCCTCATCAATAGCTGTTCCTTTATATACTACTGAGGAGACGTCTGCGATATGGACCCAGAGGTTATAATTCATTCCTTTCCTGGTAATTGATATAGCGTCGTCAAGGTCTTTTGCATCTTCCGGGTCAATGGTTATTGTTGGTAGTTCTGTTAAGTTTTTTCTCCCCCCTAAATTTACTGAAGAGACCTGTTGAAGCTCTTTTAGTACTATATTGGGGAACTCATGCTTTAGTTTGTATTCTTGTTTTACAATTATATTATAGAGGTTATCCTTGTTTATTTTTTTTACAAATTTTACCAATGGAGGAAGTACTGGAGTTGTCCATTTTAAAAATTTTACAAGAATCCAGTCACCTTCATTAACTTTCTTTGTATTCTCTATTTCAAAAAGATATGGTATTTTTCTAACTTGTGGCTCAAACATCAATTCCCCATTATCCCTGATGACTTCTCCAACAAAGAAATCCCTTTCCCTTTCTATGACTTTTACTATCCTTCCAGTCCATCGTCCCCTCGACTTCTTTAATTTTTCTGCGAGTACAAGGTCTCCATCAAGTGCTGTATATGTATCATTTGGGGAAATAAAAAGGTCCTCAATATCATTATCTGGCATCAGGAATCCATATCCTTTTTTCTTCCCATCAAATATCCCTTTTATATAACCAAGTTTTTCTACAAGAGCGTATTTCTTTCTTTTTGAGATGACTATCCCCTTTTTCTCAAGATTAAAAAGAGCAGATTTTACCCCCTCACCGCATTTTATTTTTAGGGTTTTAATGGATAAGTAAGAAGAAGAACTTTTTTGAAGAAGCTCAAAGATACATTTCTCTATTTCGGTCATATCTTTCTGAGTTCCATAAGAATTGCTTTTTTATCTCCTTTTACTTCCGAAGCTTTTTTTATGATTTTTGCAGGTACTCCAGCAACTACCATATCGGGAGGGACATCTTTAAGAACTATCGAACCAGCTGCAACTATTGCACACTTATAGATTGTAACTCCTTCCAGAATCACAGCATTAGCCCCAATAAGAACTGAATCACCTATAGATACACACTTTGCTGAGGGGGGTTCTAAAACTCCTGCTATTACTGCTCCAGCCCCTATATGACAGTCTTTTCCGATTTCTGCTTTCGCACCAACTACTACATTCATATCTACCATTGTTCTATCTCCAATAGATGCTCCAATATTTATAACCGCACCCATCATAATTATACAGTCTTTTCCGATTTCTGCTCCCTCCCTTATTATTGCACCTGGTTCAACTCTTGCGTTAACTAACGATAAGTCCTTTAAGGGGAGTGCTGAATACCTGGCCTCAAGGTAGATATTGCTATCAGTTATACTCTTTTTGTTTTTGGATATCCATTTGTTGATTTCTTCCCAATCACCTATTAAGAGAAAGAAATCCTTACCCTCAAAATATTGGAAAGGCTTGCCTTGAAGATCCTTTGCTTTAATATTACCTTTTAAATAAACCTTACATGGGGTTTTCTTTTTTGCCTCTGATATTATTTTTGCAATATCATCCATTTTATTCGCACCACTTTCTTTTTATTTTTTTTATGTCAGAATTCAGGTCATGAAGTCTCCATTTGTGGGTTGCCAGAATCCAGAATTGATAGTGATTAACGCGTGCCTGTTTATCAAATTTCTCAGTCATATAATTTTTTTTCCCTCTTTCTTTTTCTTGACGATGGGATTCCCATCTGTTTCCTATATTTTGCCACTGTTCGTCTTGATATATCTATGCCTTCTTTAGATAGGGTATCTACGATTTCATCATCGGTCAGGTGCACTTCGCCCTCTTTATTGGTCATTCTCTTAATCTTTTCTCTTATAACATTTGTTGAGATATATCTACCTTTTGCTTCTAACCTTCCACTTAGAAAATGTTTTAAATGGAAAACACCACGGGGAGTTTGAATGTAGGTGTCTTTAATGTATCGTGAAATTGTGGATTCGTTTAGATTAGTAGCCGTAGCTATATCCACAAGTCGAAGAGGATTCATAAACATGACACCTTTTTCAAGAAATTCTTTTTGTTTGCCAATAATAAAGTTTACTACATTTCTGAAATTTCTTCTTCTCATCTCAAAACAACGAAGGACAAATATAGCTCTATCCATCCATTTCTTAACAAAATTAACGGTTTTCTTATCAAAGTCCTTCGGTGATTGGAGAATATGGAGATATTTTGTATTTAATCTTAAGAAAGGTAAATTGGGTTCATTTATTGCTATTTCATAATCTTCGCCCTTCTTAGTAACAATAATATTTGGTATCACGTATCTTATCTCACCAAAATTGTGACTTGTTGGACGAGGATTAATTTTTTGAATTTTACTCAGAGCTTTCTTCACCTCGGGAGTTTTAATATTTAGTCTTTTTGCAATCTCTTCTATATCATTATTTTCATAGTAATCCCAGTAATTTTTCACAATCTTAAGTTCAAGTTTCCATTTTTTTGGTTCCCGCTCCATCTGAAGTTGTATCGATTCTCTTGGATTTCTTGCAGCAATACCAGGTGGATCAAAACTCTGAATCAGTTTATTAATTTTCTCTACTTTTTTAATTCTAACTCCAAAATATTCTGAAATAGATACAATAGGAATATCGAGAAAACCATCATTATTTAAAGAGTCAATTATATATTCTCCTATTTCAATTGTAGTTGGATCAGACGTTTCCAGCCTTAATTCGCTCTTTAGATGCTCTGATAAGGTAGAGATATATGGAGTTTGTTTCTCAGGTTGTTCCTTTAGTTCAGTGGGTGCAAAAAAAGTAGGATAATCCTCTTCAAAAAATTTCTTTATTTCTTCTTGTAGTTTATCCTTTACCTCTTCAGCTGATTCAGTTCTTAAATCGAGTTCTTCATCTTCAAAAATCTCTAACATTGGATTTGATTCCGACTCCTGATAAATAAGATGTTCCAACTCTAACCTGGGAATTTGAGTGATTCTTATCTGCAGGACCTGTCTAGGAGTTAGTTTTTGTTCCAGCCTTAATTTTTGTACTTGCCGGAGAGATCTATCATTAAATAGTCTATATCTCATAGTTTGAATCTTTCACCTAAGTAAAGCTTTTTTGCAGTTTCATCTTTTATAAGTTCCGCTGCACTACCAGACATTATTATCTCTCCGTCGTACATAAGATATGCTCTATTAGTTATCTCAAGTGTTTCGCGCACATTATGATCAGTGATTAATATCCCAATGTTCTTTTTTTGAAGGTCCAGTATCATTTCCTGGAGTTCTTCCCTTGTGATAGGGTCGATACCTGTGAATGGTTCATCCAGAAGTAAAAATTTTGGTTCCGAAGTGAGTGCCCTTGCTATTTCTACTCTTCTTCTTTCCCCACCGGAGAGTTTGTATCCCAAATTTTTTAGCAATTTTTCCAATTTGAACTCATGAACCAGCTTATCAAATTTCTCTTTCCTGTACTTTATGTCTTTAATCAGCACTTCCAGGACTCCCATTAAATTTTCGTAAACAGTCAGTCCACGGAATATGGAAGGCTCCTGGGGTAGATATCCAATACCTAACTGTGCTCTCTTGTGCATTGGTTTTTCTGTAATATCTTTTCCATCAAGATGAATTGTTCCTGATTCAACTTTAATAAATCCCATCATCATATAAAAAGTCGTGGTTTTTCCAGCTCCATTTGGACCTAGGAGACCGACTATTTCACCTTCTTCTAATTCTATACTTACCTTATTAACTACAACTCTTTTATGATAGGATTTAACGAGATTCTTCGATTCCAGTTTCATCTTTTATAAACCTGCCCTGTGCGCCTTGAAGTACAACTACACTATCAATTGATTTTTCATTATAATACACTTTTACTGTGTCACCTTCTACTTTATTCCTTCCTTCTTCTGTGTAATTTATTGCTATTCCGTCCAATGCACTTAGTGTTTTATCTCTATGATCTATATCTATTCTAATTCCTGTTATACTGTCAAGCGCTTGAAATATATATGGAGAATCAAAAAGGGTGGAGTGTTTCTTATTTGTAGAGTGTTCCAGTATTTCACTGGAACCTTTTATCTCTGAACCCTCAAATTGCACATTTGAGAAGAAGAGGAAGGTCGAATCCTCGGTGAAATATATAATTGAATCGGATAGAATGATCATTCCAGGGGAATTGAATCGAGGTCTGCCCTTAACTCTAACTATATCCCTGGAAAAGTTCGCGGAATTACCCCTTATTATGATTGAATCAGATATATATATAAGATTCCCGAACATCTCGCCAGTATCGCTTTCTCTGTCATAAACGAGTGAATCACCCTTAATGGTGTCCTTTCTCCAGATTTTAATATCCCCTTTTGCAAATAGTTTTTTATATGGAGTATAATAATAAAGTCTATTTGCAATGATTTGCGTTTCCTTACTTTTTACATAAACACTATCCAGAAGTTCCAGGTAGTTTGATGTTTCAGAACCTCTCAGGGCTTCAATATAGAGGTCCTCTGAGTAAACCTTTACACCATTTCTAAATAGAGTTTTATTTCTGTTGATAATCTCAACAAATCCTGCTTCAATCCTGTATGGTGTCATTATGAGTAAGAATATCATTCGAATTCACCTTCTCCAATGAATTTATTTTTTATAATTATATATTTTAAGTCTGGATCTGCTTCCATTCCTACTCCTGTGTAAATTTTGTCTCCTTTTTTATATCTCAAAAAACTTTCAGTTTTGATTTTCTGTTCATTTTCAATCCAGTTTAATTCTTCAGTCCAGAGAATAGTAGAATCATTAGATTCTACCACAACATTTCCAAGAGCTTTCAAATCGTTTGTTTCTTCAACAATATATCCGCTGTCGGCTTTGAGGATAGATGATATAGTTCCATCCATATCATAGAATTTAAGAAGAAAATTATAGATGATTATAGTATCTCCTCTGTTGATTGCACTTTCTCCTTTTAATTCCCACTTAATTAAATCTCTATGTGCTTCACTGATTGTAAAAGTTGTAATCTTCTCATCTGACTCTGGTATCTTGAACTCTGAGTCTTTTTCACAGTTAAATAAGGACATAAATGTAAGCAAAACAGTTAAATACTTCATATTTAAAGTATACGAATCTTAATATTAAAAGTCAAGGATAACAGAATAAGCCCATGAATTAAGAAAATTAAGTAATAGTGCTTTCATAAATATATTGACATATCTTATCTATTGTGTAATATTCCAGATGTTTTTTCACCTGATGTTGTAAAGGTAAGTTGATTTTAGCTGATAATATAAACGACAGACCGAAGCGAAAATATTTAAAAAATTAAAGTAGGGCCTTGACAAAGCAATTTAAAACTATTATAAATATATTAGTTCTTTGGTAATTGAATGGTGTGAGGTTTCAATCAAATCTTTTTATCATGAAGGGTTTGATCCTGGCTCAGGACTAACGCTGGTGGTGTGTCTAAGCCATGCAAGTCGAGCGGACCGTAAGCGTTTTATTACACTTACGGTCAGCGGCGGACGGGTGAGTAACGCGTGAGTAACCTGCCTTAAAGTTTGGGATAGCCTTGAGAAATTGGGGGTAATACCAAATAATACCAATGGTTGAAAGACTTATTGGTTAAAGATGGCCTCTGCTTGCAAGCTATCACTTTATGAGGGGCTCGCGTCCTATTAGCTAGTTTGTGAGGTAAAGGCTCACAAAGGCTATGATGGGTAGCCGGCTTGAGAGGGTGATCGGCCACGCTGGGACTGAGAACGGCCCAGGCTCCTACGGGAGGCAGCAGGCTAGAAATTTGACCAATGGACGCAAGTCTGAGTCAGCGACACCACTTGGGGGATTTGAAGGCTTTCGGGTCGTAAACCCCTGTCAAAAAGGAAGATGGTCTGGAAGTTCAATAAACTTCCAGATTGACTGTACTTTTAATAGGAAGCCACGGCTAATTCCGTGCCAGCAGCCGCGGTAAAACGGAAGTGGCAAGCGTTGTCCGAAATCACTGGGCGTAAAGCGGGCGTAGGCGGGTAAATAAGTTGGATGTGAAAACCAGCTGCTCAACGGCTGACCTGCATTCAAAACTATTTACCTTGAGTCTGACAGAGGGGAGTGGAACTTCTGGTGTAGCGGTGGAATGCGTAGATATCAGAAGGAACACCAAAGGCGAAGGCAGCTCTCTGGGTCAAGACTGACGCTGAGGCACGAAAGCTAGGGGAGCAAACGGGATTAGATACCCCGGTAGTCCTAGCCGTAAA
>SOIB01000060.1 GCA_004377355.1 Candidatus Stahliibacteriota bacterium
CAAAATCCAGTGGGGTTTATCCCCCGTGTGGGTTCGACTCCCACCTCCGGCACCTCCCTGGGACAAAAACGAATGAAATTCAGTCCTCCCTGTTATTCTCCCTGAGTTTATCAGTTACATTAAAAAACTTATATGGATGGTGATCGTCTGGATGAACATAACTTTCATCAGGTAGCAACTCAAAATCTGTACCAAAGTAAAGGTTAAAAATTAGTCGAAAAGAATTTACCGGTGTTATGGACGGATACAAAACATTTTTATCGGCATTAGGCAAATAATATGCGTTTAATATCCCCATTTTTTGTCTAAGTTCCGCTTTGCTCATTTTTTCCCAGTCAGTAGATCGGCCTGGCGGGTACGGACCTTCATCCGCTTGCAAAATGATAATGGGAGGGACTTGTGAGTTTGACAATAATTTATCGATGAGCATCTCAATCTTCTTATTAACAAAAATTAGTTGATTCACGTAATTCTGTATTCTACTTCTTTTTCTGTCCTCTTCTTCTGTCAGAAAATTACCATCTCTATCAAATACAAATGGAGCATGCGGAGTAAGCATATGAGCAAAAACAAAAGTAGGTTCTTTTATGTTAGATATTTCAGCTAGTTTTTTGAATTTATACAGAACTCTCTTGTATTGCACTAGGCGTTCGTCGCCTAGCCATTGCAGTAGGCGTTTGTCGGAAATACCTAATTTGGTGATAAAAGGATAAAGCACAGTGGTTTTATAGAGAGACATTGAAAATTCCGGCAGGGAAAACAAATTAAAATTCATGTCAGCGTGTTTATTTCGACGTGTTGCCTCCCACCAAGATCCGAAATGTATAAATTTATATCCTCTCGACTTTAAAAAGCGCCACACTTCATAATCTTGCACCATTTCAACGAGTGGCCTCCAATTCCCTGATTCCTCTCCCATCTTGTCACTCAGGTAATTAATATATTCCATATTTAAAGACGATGCCAGTGAGTGAGCGCTTTTTAGATAATTGGCCCTGCTTTGCGCCACATAAAATCCTCTGTTAAATAAGTAATCAATAAATTTGCTATTATCGAAATCATAAAATTCTTTAAGTGTGCTCGTGCTTGCGTATCTATCTAAGATAATATAGTAAATATCTGGAAGCGCATTCGCCTTTCTTGAATCTGTTGTATTGATTTTTATATTCTTTGTCCTCTTGATACTCCGCCAAGGCTTTGTTTTGAGCTCATAAGCTCCAATATTGATTAGAGAAATTACAACCAGGAAAGTGGCCACGACATTTAGAACGTTGGTGAAATTATGTAAATCTCTGCGTGTCTTTTTAATAAAATAAGCACCACAAATAAAAACCATATACCAAAGAAGCACTAGATATGTGTGCCGGTCAATTCCAAAACTGCCTTTTAGCCAAGCCGGTGTCACATTAAAAACATGACCGTAGAAAAAGAAAAGAACCAAAAAGATAGATACAACGATTCCTGCTTTTTTGTAGTTCCCAAGGATCAACCGCGACAATAATAGCAGTAGAAACGTAAAGCCCAACATAATTGCTGATGGGAGCAAAGTTTGAGAAAATCTAACTTGCCCTATATTGTGGGCAAAAAGAAAAAGAATAGGGAATACTGCAAATAGAAATGGGTGAATAACGAGTGGTTTCTTCATGTGAATTTTCTTCTTTGCATCAGGTACAACGTTCTTTCGGAATCTCTGATTCTCACAGAACTTTCTATGGTGAAATATTTTAAAAATTCGCCTTCAAAAACTTGCTCTATATAATCTGGGAAAATGTCCTCTCTGGTTGATAGAAGTCTTTGCACCTGCGAGTCTCTTTTGGGGACAAATTCAATAATGAGCGAATTACAAACTCTGCTTAAAAGATTAGCAATTTTATTAAGTGGTAAATTGTTAGAAATAGCCAAATGGTGAATCAAAGCAAGAGCAAACACCGTGTCTGCAGGACCGCGTTCAAAAAGAGACATTCTTTCCTGATTTTCCCAGCCAATATTTGGACTTGGATTAGTCAAATCAAGCAATAAAGGGAGAATATTGGTTTCTCCTTTCCTTACACATTCAAGATAATTCTTCTCCACAGCAGCAGGATCAATATCAAAAGAGATGGTTTGTATTCCTTTATCACTGGCAATACGACTAAACATTCCCACGTTTGCGCCAAGATCCCAGATAGTCTTGGGATTAATCTTATCTAAGAATTCACAGACAAGCTGTTTTTTGTGGTGCAATGCATTTAAAGAATAATTAGTGTCCTTGTAATAGTCAGCCCATTCAGTCCCTTGAGGTTGCCACGCGAGTTTTTTAACAGCAGATTCTAAACTATCAATGAGACCAAGAAGAGATAGACGACCCATCTTATGACCACTTGTATTTACAGTTTTATCGGCAAAGTATTTTTGACTTTTAGCATGAAGGTGAATATGAGAAAGCAAGGAGAATACGAAACGAGTGCGGAATGGGAGAAGTGAACTTGCGAGGTCCAGAGGAACTCCATCTAGGTAAACTCGAAATAATTGATTCAGGCGAATATCCTTGTAGCTCATCAGTGCTAGAGGCGCAAGAAAATGGTGGCAGAACTGTCTATAGGCAACCCAGGGCTGTCCCTCACGGTACTTCTCGAAAGAAAGTGTATCAATGAATACGGGCTTACCTTTTCTAAATTGTATATTGTAAGCACTACAATCTTTTAGGGACATTCCGAAATCGAGTGATTTTTTCTGAATTTTAAGCGTAGTTAAGGCTGCATCCTTTAATTGGCTAAAACACCATTCATATGGATATGATATAAACGGTATCAATTCAGGCTTGATTATCTTGTAAATTTTATCAGATCTTGCCTGCTCGACATCGACTTCATCATGAGAAATCAATAATTCACCGTGTACAAGAGTTTCATAAAGACCGGAATTGATCAGGCGATCATAATTTTCTTTGTATATGGTATTTACCTGGCGATAAATCAAGCCGTCTCGAAAAAAGAGAAACCCGCTTGGATCCCGAAAAGAGCTGG
>SOIB01000109.1 GCA_004377355.1 Candidatus Stahliibacteriota bacterium
TATTCTGTCAAGTTCAAAACCATTCAGGAATGGCATTTCAAACCTCCTTGTTTTTCTGATATTCTTAATTTAATTAAGTATTTATTTGTTTTTGCTGAAGATAATAGGTTTATTTGATTAGTCAAGTGAATTCTGAACTCATTTTACTTGGCTTGTTGAAATGATTATATATTCACAATGTGTTTTGTATTGTTCTTCTAATGTATATTATGAACTCCATGGGGGCATACCTGGTAGACACTTATCAAACTCATCCAGAAGGGATTTTTGATAATCGCCGGAAAATTTCCCAATAATAAACTTATCAATACCTTCTTTGTAGAACCTTTCCCATGATTTTTCCTCGCTTCCAGGATTTATAGGATAGAATAAAGCTTTATTTACCAGAGCAGCTTCAAGGTCCCCCGGTGCATCCCCTATCATGAGAATGTGATCTTCTGGGTATTTACCAGAAGCTGTCAGCTTTAGATGTTCTTTCTTTTTGCCCATTTCCTGTCCTGCAATAACACATGTATATCTGGCAACATCGTGTTCTTTCCATTCACGCCGCAAGGCTTCTGTGGGTGTGGATGAAACTACGATTATATCAGTCTTTTTAGAAAGCTTCTCAAGACTCTCTCGTACCCATGGAAAAGGTGGTATACACTTTACAATTTCTTTTATGCTCCAATTTACCCGCTTGCTCCACTCCAACGCATGTTCTAATTCCTTCCTTTCTTCATTACTTTTAGCTTTCTTTATAGCTTTTTTTAGTCCTTCATTACTAAGAAGACTATTCGGATCATCAACCCATTTGAAGTAATGTGGAAACTGGGGTACTTTGAAGCCTCGAATCTTAACCATTGGGTGAGATGGAAGGAGTTCTGTCAATATACGCTTAACTGTTATGTGTCGGTTGGCACCGCGTGTTTGGGAATACAAATCAGCAAATTCCTTACATTCGCGAACTGCTTTAGCTACCGGTTGGAGATTAAAATATGCAATCATCCAGGGACAAAAACATTCGCGTTGTTTGATTCCCATAGTATCAAAAACACAACCATCGGAGTCTATTCCCACAAAAAACTCATGTTTAGGTTTAAATTCTATCAATTCTTTCTGTGCATCATTGTTCATTTATTCTCCTTTCCTACTTTGATTGATAACTATCTAAAGGCTTCTGGTATATATTCCTTCAGTTTCTTCTCTCGGAAGATGGGCTTAAATTTCGCGAAACGCATAAGACCATTAACAACTGGAATACTTACCCAGTCATCACCAATAAGAGGTCTTGCATATCCTATAAAATCATCAGTCACATCAATGCATTTTTTTGTAATCCAGTTTTTGGGGAAAGTTCTCTCTCTATTAGCCACTTTCTTTAAAGGGACCTTATCATAGAGGACATTGTAAGAACTCCCAGGTTTTCTAAGGATTGTGGCCATATACCCGGTTCCTTCTTCTAAAGCTATAGAAGCAGCCTTCTGCCCCACATTATATGCTTCGTCCAGGTCTACAGTGGAGGCATAAACCATTGCATTTCGTTGGTCAGTACCGGGAACCTGCCCCCTGGCATGACCATGTACTTTGAGTCCCACCTTATTAAGATAATTCGTTACTATTTGTCCAACTGTGATTTCACTGGAGCTATACATCGTATGACCGAATGGGTCTTTTCTTTCTCCCAAATCACCTACTGGAAACCCCTCACTTACCACTACTATTACACGCCCACTTCTTTTTAATTCATCATTTACATTATCTGCAAGTTCACTAAGACCGAGACCAGATTCTGTAAGGTATATCTGTAATGGTAGTTCACGATTTGGATCAGCAAGGCGGGAAGATGCAGGGATGAATCCAATCTTCCTCCCCATCGCCTGAATTACGAGCACAGGATCAGAAGTTGATGACCCTATATTCTCTTCATTAGCGTTCTGAATATAGAAGGTCCAGTATCTTGCTACACTTCCATAACCAGGAGTATGATCAATCAATTTGAATTCAGAATCGCCGACATCATTATCAATTGTTTTTGGTATTCCGACTACGACCAGGTTCAGTCCTCTCTCCCCTGCCAGAATTCCAACTTTATTGGCAGTTTCCATGGAGTCATTACCGCCTATATAAAAGAAATAACCAATTTTATGGGCTTTGAATACCTCCACGATACGCTCTAAGTCTTCTTGTTGCTTTGATTTTAGTTTATAACGACAGGTTCCTATAGCACCCGCAGCTGGTGTTGTTCTGAGCAGTTCTATCTCCTCTTTATCCTGAGAACTTAAGTTCAGGAGTCTCTCCCCAAGGATGCCCAGAATTCCATGATAACCTCCATAGATGGTCCCAAATTTATCGGGAAAGCTCAAGCAGGTTTCAATAACACCTCGAAGAGAATTATTAATAACCGGTGTAGGTCCACCTGACTCTGCTATTACAACATTATTATTTTTACCCATTTTCTTCCTCCCTGGTGTTATATGTGGCTATTCCAAACGATACAAAGTTTCTCCTGCGTTATGAACCAAAAGAATTCCCTTATCTTCCTTTTCCTCCCATTCGGAAAGTTTTATAGTTCCCGGGTCTTTATAACCTAAATTAATTTTTTTACAACGTTCTTCTGGGATTCCTGTTGCCAGTACTACATTAATTCTGGACTTTTCTATACCATTTTCAAAGGTTCCAATTCCTTTTAAAATAGAAGAATGGGCTTTCAATAGTCTTGGTATGTGAGAAAATTTATCCATTTGCTTGAGATAATAATCGCGCACGTGATAGCCAATTTTATCCAGTATTTCTCCATGTGTATAAGAGACTTCCGTAATATGTGGAGCATAAATGATGAGTTCTCCTCCATCAGCAACAATACCTTCAAGTTTATACATAACCTTTGCAGCAGTCCAGAGGTCATCATACATTTTGGGAGCAATACCTAATACCTTCTGATAGGGTTTTTCTTTATTGATAATATGTAGTCTTGAAGAGAGAGGAACTGCCTTCGAGTGGGTTTCCTCAGGAGTTCCGATAAATAATCCGCTCAATTTGTTATCCTTAACAACCAAACTGAAGCAAAGTTTTGGAATGGTTAAAAAAGAGGAAGCCCTGTCAAAAACTTTTCTCACCGGTGTTTCTTTTTTTCCGTTTATTTCGATATTTGTGATCAATGCTCCAAGCCAATGAAAGAATCCCGTTATCTCACCTCCCGAAATGCCAGGGAATAAATATTTATTTCCACCAGAGAATCCTGCGACTTCATGAGGAACAACAGGTCCAATAATTATGAGAAGTTCGTAATCAAAAACATGTTTATTAATTTTCACATTGACATCTTCTGCTAAAAGTCCATTAGTAATTTGATAGATTTCATCTGCTGATATTGTGCCGATTATTTCTAGAGACTCTGGATCATCCCACCTATGATTAAAAAAATTAATTTTAGAATACTTTGTTTTTCTTTCCCTTTTTGAAATTCCCACTAAATTAAGAATCCCTTCTTCACTTAATGGAGGATGTGTGCCCAAGGCAATGAGGTAATCTAATTTTTTGACTTTCTTTCCAATCAGATTAAATATAATCTTGAAGAAAAGTCCAATAGGAGCTGTTCTGGTATGATCGGGGATAATTACAAGAACACGTTTATCATGTAAATCCACGCTTGACAATGCTTCCGAGGAAAATTGAATAACCTCTTTGATAGAAATATAACCCTGCTCTAATCCTTTTCCAGTCATCATATAGTATGGAAGTCTTCTTTCGTATAAATCTCAAGGTAAGTATAAGAACTAAAATTACCTTTCTTTGCTAAAATCGATAACTCCTTAATCTCCATATTCAATGCCAGATTCAATACATTCGCTACTAAGCCAATTATATTAAATTGCTGCATAGTTCTTCATGCACTTCCAATTATTGGACATGATTTATATTATTCAAATAATTAATAACAGTGTTAAAAATCAATTATCCAGTATTTTCAAAGCCATTTAATCAAAGATAGCTAAAATTAATAATTTCTTCCTAAAAAGCGAGCAGTCTAAAATATCATTCGAATATACCAATTATAATGTTATAATAGTAAAAAGAAGCCCCTGTTGTCAAGAATAATATTTTCAGGAATACTTCGGAGCAATATTGAAATTTATATAACGATATCTAATGATTAGTATAAAATTTATAAAGCCCTTTACTGGATTGCTTCTTTTATCTTTAAAGCGATCGTTTCGGGATCCAGTTTCATCTTCCTGAAGAGGTCACCTGTACTTCCCGAAGGTGCAAACCCAGAAACCCCGAAGGATTGGAAGTTTACAGATTTCCCACTCTGTGCGATGAGATTACCTAAAATACAACCCAGACCACTGCTTAGTAAGTGCTCTTCATAGGTAAAGACATTCTTATAATTGGATATAGCCAGAACGTCTTCATTGCTTATTGCAAGAGGCGAAGAGACATTCATAACCTCTAAATTTAATCCACTCCCTTTAAGAATATCGCTAATTTCAATAGCAAGATGTAATGCGTAACCGTAGGAAAGTATAACCCCATCATCTCCTTCCGTTATTCGGTCAATCTTTCCGTATTCAAAACTATAATTCTCTCCAAAAAAGGCTTTTCCTTTAGAGTCCGGAATGATTATGTCTTTCTCTCTCCCCATTATAACGGCAACATTACCATACATATTTGTAATATAACGGATAACACGGTCAGTTTGATTGGGATCAGCTGGTATGATGACAGAAAAGTCAGGTAAATTTCTAAGTATACCGAGATAATCAATACACTGATGTGTCTTACCATCCTCTCCCGCACTGATTCCACAGTGAGTTACAACAAGACGGAGTTTTGTTCTATTTATGGCATTCAGGCGTTGTTGGTTATACATTTCATCAACACCAAATACACCAAAATCAGATAGAAATGTCTGAAAACCACGGATAGAAAGGGCTCCTGCTATAGTTGCAGTATTATGTTCAGAAACTCCATTTTCGATAAAGAATTCTGGCAATTCATTTTCGAATTTTTGTGTCCGTACAGAGACTGCAAGATCACAATCCAGAACAACTATACTGCCAGGTTTATTTCTCTTTCCAAGATCTACCAATGCATTTCCAAAAGCATCTCTATTACTAACCTTATCCCCAACTTTATATTCAATGGGTACTCCTAAATCTAATTCAATAAGAGGTTCGGCATTGTTATCTGCTTTAATCTTTACTGGTTCCTCATTCTCTCTTTTCCTTTTATATTTTTCTATATCGTTTTCTATACCCAGTTCTTCCAGTGCCCTATCAAGCTCCTCCTCTGAAAGTGCCTTACCGTGATATTTTTCATCGCCTTCAATAAAAGAAATTTGTTTGCCCATTACAGTTCTTGCGACGATAGCATAATGGGAAGTATCATCCATTACGGCTGTATGTAGTGCCTCATATATTTCTTTGAAGTCGTGCCCATGTACTTCCAGGACTTTCCAGCCATCAGCCAGATAATCCTCTTTGATATTTATAGGCATTATATCTTCTACCTTACCCGATATCTGACGATTATTGTAATCTATTACTACCGTAAGGTTGTTTAAATCAAACTTGGAGGCAAAACGACGTGCTTCTGCTACCTGACCTTTTGCCTGTTCGGCATCACTCATAATGGCATATACTTTTGAATCCTTTTTCTTTAACTTCTTCCCGATAGCAAAACCACAGGCAGCAGAAAGACCCTGACCGAGATTACCTGTGCTCCAGACAATCCCTGGTAAGTGAGATTCAACATGACCTTCATATGGACCATTTGCATGACGGAAAAATGATAATATCTCTTCCGTGTCAAGAATACCAAGTCTTCCCAGTACTGAATATACTCCCGGTGAAGTGTGTCCATGACTTATGACCACATCATCATCTGGAAGGTTTGCCAAGCTATAAACAAGGGTATATATATCTACTGATGATAAGGAACCGCCCGGGTGTCCAGAACCTGCGATTGTTGTCATCTTTAAAATATCACCCCTTGAAAGTCTGGAAATCTCCGCTAATTTGTTTAACACTGAATCAGAAATGGTTTTCCTTTTAAATCCAAACTCTTCTCTGTCTTTAAAGTAATCTTTTTCTTTAACAAAGGACAAATTCGCCTCCTTTACAAAGTGTATGTGGTAGAAACGGTAGTTCCCCCTCTTCCTGTCCAGTTTGTATGGAAGTATTCTCCTCTTGGCTTATCAACTCTTTCATACGTATGGGCACCAAAGTAATCTCTCTGTGCCTGAAGGAGATTTGCAGGAAGTCTCTCTGTTCTATACCCATCAAAATAACAGAGAGCTGAGGTAAAAGCAGGAACAGGAATACCATTGGCAAGTGCAATAGAAACAATTCTTCTCCATGCGGCTTGACTTTTTGTAAGTCTTTCTTTGAAGAACGGGTCTAACAGAAGATTTGTAAGATTTGGATCCCTATCAAATGCTTCCTTAATTTTACCCAGGAATATAGACCGTATTATACATCCATTTCTCCAGATTGATGCGATTGTGCCGTAGTTGAGATTCCAATTGTACTCTACCGAAGCTGCATTTAAAAGAGTAAATCCTTGAGCATATGAGATAATCTTTGATGCATGGAGACCCTTACGAAGGTCTTCAATGAACACCTCTTTATCACCCTCAAATTTGGGTGTCGGTCCGAAAATAACTTTAGATGCTGATACCCTTTCTTCTTTCAAAGCTGATAGGCAACGTGCAAACACGGCTTCGCCTATCAGTGTTAAAGGAATGCACATTTCAAGTGCTGCTATTCCTGTCCACTTACCGGTTCCTTTCTGCCCTGCTGTGTCGAGAATTTTATCTATTAGGGGTTTCCCATCTTCATCTTTATAGTCCATGATATCTCGTGTAATTTCTATTAAGTAACTGTTAAGTTCCCCCTCATTCCACTCTTTAAACACCTCATACATTTCATCTGGAGACATGCCAAGTAAGACCTTCATGATTTGATATGCCTCACAAATGAGTTGCATATCACCATATTCAATTCCATTATGCACCATCTTTACGAAATGGCCTGCACCATTTTCACCAATCCAGTCACAACAGGGGAAACCATCATCAGTTTTAGCAGCAATTGTTTGGAGGAGCTCCTTTACCTCTTTCCAAGCAGCAAGAGCTCCTCCTGGCATAATTGATGGTCCATAAAGTGCACCTTCTTCTCCACCCGATATACCTGTCCCCATATAAAAGATTCCGTCTTTCTCAAGTTCTTTCTCCCTACTAATAGTATCCTTAAAGAATGAATTTCCTCCATCGATTAAAATATCACCCTTGACCAAGTAGGTCTTAATATCCTGAATTACTGCATCAACCGGAACACCAGCAGGCACCATCATCAAGAATTTTTTAGGTGAACGAACTGCATCAACCATTTCCTTAATTGAGGATATTAAAACCATGTTTTTACCTGTAAATTTTCTTTTTGCCAGTCTAATTTTCTCTTCATCTATATCAAATCCAGCAACTCTGAATCCATTTCGCTCCATATTCAATGCCAGATTCTGTCCCATCACACCCAGGCCTATTATCCCTATATCTGCTTTCTTAACCATTATTAAACCTCCTGATACTTACATTGTTTAAACACCGCTGAATGAGGAAAATCCTCCATCTACAGGAATAATTGCGCCATGGACAAATTCAGAACCAGGTGAAATAAGCCATAGGACAGTCGAGATTAAATCTTCTGACTCACCAAATCTCCCCATTGGCGTATGCTCAATAATTTTCTTCCCTCTATCTGTTAATTTACCTGTTCCCTCATCTATTAATAGATAACGATTTTGCTTTGTAAGGATAAATCCAGGGGCTATTGCGTTAACTCTTATCTTTGTCGAGTAATTATTGGACATATGCACTGCAAGCCATTTTGTAAAATTACTTACTGCAGCTTTAGCGGCTGAATAGACCGGAATCCTCGTTAAGGGTGTAAATGCACTTATAGAGGAGATATTAATAATTACCCCTTCTCCTTGTTTTGCAAAAATCTTTCCAAAGACTTGCGAAGCAAGAAATGTTCCTATGAAATTTAAATTAAATGCTGATTCCACATTTTTTAGATTGAGTTCTAAGAATGAGTGTTCCGAATCAGTAGTAGCCTCAGGTATATTACCTCCAGCACCATTTATTAATATATCTACTCTCTCAAATTTATTTACTATTTTTTTGGCAGCTTCTTCAACACTGTTTTTATTAAGAACATCTACCTTTATTATAAGATGTTCAATGCTTTTGTCTTTAAGTTCTTTTGAAAGCTTTTCCAAGGCTTCCCCAGAAATATCAAGAACCACAACTTTCCCTCCACAATCACCTATAGCTTTAGCCATTTCAGAACAAAGCTCCCCTGCTCCTCCGGTTATAACAACCACTTTCCCTTTAAGATTGAAACAATTTTTTATATTCATCTTATTTTCCCATTCACCTTTAAATTAGGATGACTCTTTAAATAATCCGTTATTAAAAAGTGATTTTTATCTTTCACTCATTCTATTATTTCTTTTTTTATTTGTCAATAGCATCTCTGGACTCACCCGGAGAAGTTTAGGCACTCGGTTGTACCTTCCCTGTTATATACTTACCAAATCTTAACTCTTCAGGGCATTTATAAGTGAATCAGGCAGTTTTGGTGTAGCACCACTCTCGGAACACACAAAGCTTGCTACGCTATTTGCATATTCATTAATCCAGTCCAAAGACTTACCGTGTAAAAGTCCCAGGGTCATTGCAGCAGCAAACGAATCTCCGGCTCCAACTGTGTCAACTATATCTACTCTAAAACCCTGGTGATTTGAATTTTCTCCCTTGGCATACAAAAAACTGCCACTTGCTCCTCTTGTCAGAGCGACCAGACGTAGAGAGTATTGGGAGGTCAACTCTTTGAGAATATAATTTATCGGACCTTTTATATTAAGCAAATTGGCAACTACAGGTAATTCTTCATCATTGAGTTTCAAAACATTACAGAGTTCCAGCGAGTAGTGAATGAGTTCTCTATTGAAATAGGTTTGCCTGAGATTTATATCAAACACACGAATACAATCAGGTTTTGTATTATTCAGGAAACTGTTGATTGTTTTACGGGATACCTTTGCTCTCTGGCATAGTGAGCCAAAGCATACTGCGTCGGTTTTATTTGCAAGGCTTAGTAGCTTCGGGTTCCATGGGAGAAAATCCCATGCTACATTTTCATGAATGGTAAAGTCCGGCTTTCCGCTTTCGTCCAATTTTACAGCTACAGTACCAGTTGGATACTCCTTATCCATTGTTATATATCCGCTATCCAACTCCAATTCTTCCACTCGAGTAATTATCTCATGTCCCATTTCGTCATCACCAACAGAGCTTACTATAATACCATGCTCCCCCAGCGCATGCGCATGATATGCAAAATTTGCCGGGGCACCACCCATTTGTTTCTCATCGGGAAATATATCCCAAAGAAGCTCACCAATCCCCGCAACTGTATGAGTATTTCCTGTGCTCATTTCAAAACCCGCCCTATAATTATGCTCGCATGTGTGGTGTTTTATAAATCAATTAGATTATAACCACTGGTCTTATTAATCATTTTTGCTAGATATTCACCAATTCCTTTTATTTCTTTATTTTCTG
>SOIB01000122.1 GCA_004377355.1 Candidatus Stahliibacteriota bacterium
CTAATCCTTAATACAGACTCGGAACTCAGTACTCAGTACTCTGAACCTAAGACCTAATCCCTATAGACATTGGACTTCGTCCATCGGACTTCTTTATAAAAACTCAATAAACTCTTTGCATAAAGACTGTGGACGGAAGACTCATGACTTATAAACTAAATCCCAATCCCCAAATCCCAACCCCTACTATTCTTTGCTCCTTGACTAACCAAACAACAAATCTATAATTATATTATGGGTAAGTTATTGCTCCTTATTGACGGTTCATCACTAGCTTACCGTTCTCATTATGCATTTGTAAATAAACCCTTGATTAATTCCAGGGGTCAAGTCACATCTGCAGTATTCGGCTTTGCACGAAGCCTGAAAAAAGTATTAGAGGATTTAAATCCTGATTATAGTGCAATATGTTTTGATTCTCATGAACCCACATTTAGAAAGGAATTATATGATGATTATAAGGCCAATAGAAAGAAAATGCCGGAAGAGCTCAGAGAGCAGATACCATATATAATAAAAATCAGTGAAGCAGTTGGGTTATCAGTCTTTACAAAACCTGGATATGAAGCTGATGATGTAATTGCAACAATAGCAGAAATGGCTAATAAGCAAGGTATAGAAACAGTAATATTCACTCTTGATAAAGACCTAATGCAACTCGTCAGAGATGGTATAACCGTCTTAAATATGCACACAGAGGGAGAAGAATGGATAAATACAGAGAAAGTTAAGGAAAAATTTGGTATCCCTGCGGATAAATTATTGGATTTTCTCTCGATTACTGGAGATAGTTCAGACAATATACCAGGTATTAAAGGCATCGGGGTGAAGACTGCTAATAAATTGTTAGAGGAATTTGATTCCTTAGAAGATATTTTCTCTAATCTGGACCAAATAAAAAATTCTTCAATCAGGAAAAAATTGAAAGGGAAGAAGGACGAAGCATTACTATGGAAAGAATTGATTAAACTTAAAAAGGATGTACCCCTTGGTAAAGACCTTAATGATTTAAAACATAGTGGATTAAATCAAGAACAATTAGAAGGCATACTAAAAGAGCTTGAATTTTACTCTTTAATTAGAGACTGGGTTAAAAAAGATAACAACACTATAGACTATAGGATTGTCGATTCAATTGAAATAGAAACCCATAATACCTTTAGTATACTCCTCATGGAAGGAGTTATTGCAATTTCAAACGGAAAATCAGTAATGACAATTAATCAAAAAGATGTAAAATCAGCACTTAAAAAAGTAGAAGAAAATTCTTTGGTTATGGAGGATGCAAAAGAAATTGCCCATCTAGTTGGATTTTACCCAAAAGGATTTATTCTCGACTTATCAGTAATGCACTATCTGCTTTATCCAAACAGAACTAATCATACTCTTGAACGTATCCTTATAGAGATGGGCTTAGTACAAAAAAGTATAGAAGATAAAGCAATATTAGCTTTTAAGGCAGTAGAATATTTAACTGGTGAATTAAAAGCAAATAATTTATGGAAATTCTATAAAGAAATTGAAGAACCACTTATACCTGTTTTATTTTCAATGGAGAAAAATGGAATATTATTCGATTTGGAGTTATTAAAGAGGCTTCAAGATTCCATTGAGATAGAAATAAAGGACATAGAACAAAAGATTTATGAACTTGCTGGAACTGAATTTAATTTACGCTCACCAAAGCAACTCGGAGAGATACTTTTTGATAAGCTGGGCTTACCTGTAATTAAGACCACAAAAACAGGCTATTCCACCGATTTTGAGGTCCTCTCTTCCCTAATTGATAAAAATCCTATAATATCACTAATACTGGAGTTTAGAGAGATTGATAAATTGAAATCAGCGTATATAGACTGTCTGATCAATAGTATAAACAAAGAAACAGGTCGTATCTATGCCAGATTTCAACAAACAGTAGCTTCAACAGGAAGAATCACAGTCACTGACCCAAATCTACAGACACTCCCTATAAGAAGTGAAAGAGGAAGGAGAATTAGAGAGGCAGTAATAGCCCCAAAAGGATATCTAATACTCTCCTGCGATTATTCTCAGATAGAACTTCGTATACTTGCGCATTTATCTGGTGATGAGAAACTCTTAGAAGATTTCAAGATGTGTAAAGATATTCACTCAGCGACTGCCTATAGAATTTTTGGCACTGAACCTGATAAAATTATTCCTGCTATGAGAAGACATGCAAAAGCTATAAATTTTGGAATAATTTACGGAATTAGCCCCTATGGATTGGCAAAACAACTTGGCATTCCTCCAAAGGCTGCGGGTAATATTATAGAAACTTACTATAATACTCATCCAGGAGTGGAAAGATGGCAGAAAGAAACAATAGATAAAGCAAAAGACTTTGGATGGGTTAAGACTATTTATGGAAGAAAAAGATGGATTCCTGAATTACAGAATCCAAGACAAATGGAGTACGGGAAAAGGATCGCAATAAACAGCCCAATACAAGGAAGTGCAGCTGATATCATGAAGAATGCAATGATAGAAATTAATAACAAAATAAAAGAAAATGGATTGATTGGCAAACTTATCTTACAGATTCACGACGAACTCCTATTTGAAGTACCAGAAGTGGAGAAAGAGGATATTGTTAATCTAATTGTCACTACTATGGAATCTATCTGCGATCTAACTATTCCCCTAAAGGTAGATTACAAATTTGGAAAAAACTGGGATGAAGCACATTAATTTAGTCTCTAGTCTTAAGTCACCAGTCTCCAATCATTTATTAAATATCAATTATTGACTATTGACTATAGAGGTTGTGTCAAAACTCAATAATATTAACAGTTCATAAAAAATATTCAAAATTACAACATCGAAAATAAGAAGGCTGTGTTACTTAAAAAGCCCTCTCGGAGGACGAGCGGGCATGGTTCTTTGATTTCTCAACTTATTGGCTCCCAGGTTAATCAAAGAGAGCGAGTCCGAGAGCGGGCGTGGTGATTTCCTTTGCTTT
>SOIB01000115.1 GCA_004377355.1 Candidatus Stahliibacteriota bacterium
CGCAAACTGGGAGTGAATTTAACTAGTGACCCTAATTTTTCTAGTAGTCGTTTATTTATAGCATAATAAAGAATGCTTTTTGTTGGCGAATATTAAGTGGAGTTCATTCATTTATTATAAAGTTCCGGGCACCATGGTGGATAATTCAATCTATCCTCTAAATATATTGCAACAAGTTGGCACCACAACATATTCGAAGAAAGTAGTTAAATACGAAGGTCGCAAACATTTGATGCTTCATAATCCCAAAACCCCAATTGTTGTTGGATTGTCAAGGAGGTGTATAAAATGAAAGAGATGATCGGCTATTGTGGTTATAACTGCCATTTGTGTGCTGCACGTTCTGATGATAAAGAACTTAGGCAAAAAATGGTTGATGGTTGGAGGAAGATCTTTGGGCTCGAAATGTATACTGCTCTAAATGTCTGCTGTGATGGATGCAAGAGCAATGGAAAATCCCATCCTGGGTGGTAGAAAGTTCTGAGACATTTAAAGAGTGAGGTATTTTTGACTGTTGGATATTATAAAATCTCAACATCATTGTCTTGACTTTTAGATGTTTCAACTATATAAGTTTTAAAACGCAAAAATTAATATGGTTGGTGAGAGTGGTTGAAATAAATTTTAAAAGAAAGGGAGGTCCACTATGTCTCAAGTAAAATTAATTCGTTGGTCAGGTTTATTATTGATAGTATCTGGAGTCCTATTTTTAGTCTGGTGGATATTATTGGGTGTGTTGTTACCTTCAACTGAAAAAGGAATGCAGCTTGTTAATCTTGTGCTTGATAAAGATTGGTTGGGAGTGAATGTTATCGGACTTATAGGTTCCCTACTGTTACCATTAGGTTTAATAGGATTATATGCTAAGCAATATGAAAAAATAGGCATTCCGGGATTTATTGGATTTATCCTAACCTTTATTGGTTCAATTTTGTATACATGTGTACAATTTGGTGAAACATTCACGTGGCCATTAATTGCTGCCCATGCCCCCGTACTTCTTGGAGTAAAGGGACCAATGCTTGCAAACAGTGCATTTTTCCTCGCATACATAGTGATGGGAATATTATTTGTAATCGGTTTTATTTTAATTAGCATTGTTTCTATTATTGCGGCTGTATTGCCAAGAATAGCGAGCATTTTTTTGTTAATCGGAGCAATATTATTTGGAGCAGGTATGTTTCTACCTCTGGTTCTTCGTACAATTGGTATGACATTATTCGCAATTGCGCTATGTTGGTTAGGTATCGCAATTTATAAAGGCGTAAAGATAAAGAAATCTGTACCAATGCCTGGAATTTAAGAAATACTCGAATAGTTATTAGCTCCTGACTGACCACCAAAACTTCTTGATTTTAGATTGAATTTCAGATATGATTCAATAGATTTTAGAAAGAAGGTTAGTAGATATTTAAGAGGTGGGATTTAATATGGAGTTTGTTTTTCTTATAATAGCAGTCGCTGGTTTAATTGTAGCGATAATCCTTGGCTTCTTGCAGGTTATTATTCCATTTATAAAGGACGAGGTGAAGTTTTCAAAAAGATTTCCTTTTGTAACAAGTACAGCTGAAGGAGCTTTACCCTCAAAAGCAGAGAAGAAGAGTCATAAGAAAAAGAGCAAGAGGAAAAACATAAGAAAGATTCTTATTCCAATCTTCACATTGGCTTTGCTGGCCATTTTGTTAACTGTTGTTACAAAGTTTTGGTTTTTTAAGAAAGGACCCATAATTACAAGAATCCCTATCGGTGTGATGTTTTGTGACAATCAAACTGGTGAAGACAAATATAATTACCTACGCAAGGTTTTAGCGGATGTGTTAATTACCGATCTCGGTAAGTCGAGATATTTGCAAGTTATGACTTTTCCACGAATGTTTGACCTATTAAAATCACTTGGTTATGAAGATGTGGAAATTATTGATGCCTCTATGGGATTTGAAATATGTGAACTAGTAGGAGCCAAGGCAATGGTGCTACCAAGCCTTATGAAGAGTGGCGATATATTTGTATTAAATGCACAAGTACTCGATGTAAAAACGAAGGAGCTGATAGCATCTCCCTATAGAGTTACGGGTGAGGGTGAAGGGAGCATTTTAGGAAATTTAGTGGACGACCTTACTGATAATATAAAAACTGGGCTGGAGATTTCCATTAAAGAAATTCAAAAAGAAAAGAAAGATATAGCACAACTTACAACAACCTCTTTAGAAGCATATAAATATTATTTTACCGGAAGAGAAGCAGCATTTAAGATGTATAACCAGGAGGCTATCGATAATTTAGAGAAAGCAATAGCTTTGGATTCAACTTTTGTGGAAGCTTATGAAAAATTAGCACGACAGTATTACACTATTAAAGAGAATGAAAAAGCCCTAAAAATCATTGAAAAAGTAAAGTTACTTTCTAGCAAATTAACTGAGGAAAAATTAATTACAATCCTTGCACTTGAAGCTTATATTAAACACGATTGGGATCTGGCGACTAACTATTATAAAAGGTTATTACGTATAAACCCAGAGAACATCGGAGCACATCTCACCCTTGGCACTATCTATTACCAGAAGAAGATGATGTACGATGAGGGAATATCTGAATTTAAAAAGGTTTTAAAACTTGATCCACTTGGAATAACACATTTTAGCAGCTGGACATACAATATCCTCGGGTGGGCTTATCTCCGTAAAGGAGATTATGAGAAGGCCCGTACAGCTTTTAAAAAATACGTTGCTCTATTGCCAAATCAAGCTTATCCACTGGATTGTTTAGGAAATTTTCACTTGATTGTTGGTGATTATGACCTGGCGATAACAAATTTACAGCAATCCCTGGAAACAAATCCAGATTATCATCTTTCCTATAAACTTCTCGGAGAAACATATCTGGGAAAGGGTATGTATAGTCAGGCTCTAGCTTCATATGAAAGGTATCTTGATTTGGTCATCGAAGACGCCCAAAAGGCAGAAGCTCATT
>SOIB01000047.1 GCA_004377355.1 Candidatus Stahliibacteriota bacterium
CGCTGATCATGGAGAACGTCTTGGGGAAATGGGAAGCTATTCTCATGGCTCAGAGATTCCCGATCCCCTTCTTTTTGAAGTCCCTTGGTTTGAAGTGAGCGAGACAAAGCCTGGAAACATCCCTAAGAACGACTATGAAAAGAGGCGAATACAAAAAGTAATTAAGGGAATGAAAGCGGTAGGTAGAGTGTAACAAGCTAAATTTAAACTGAATTATATTAATATAGAGAGACTGTAGATAAAAAGTAGCGATAAGAATCTAATATAATCGGAAAAGCATGTATCGATTGTGTTTGACAGTGAGTTCAAACCGTTTTTAGTCTATGTTCTCTGATATCTCTCTCTTTTTTCGTCTTTTTTTCTTCTTTTTCAGCTAATATTGGGATCTTCTCGATAGCCATCGCTATCCAATAACTTAACCATTCTTTTCAAGTTCACTACAATAGCAGTATATATCGCCTGGATGTTCACCCTTTCAAGCCCTCTGTAGATTGCTCTCTTCAGTTTGTGGAAGCGTTTCATTTCTGCTTGCTTTGGCTCTATATGTGCCCTTACTTTCATATCCTCCTTGTATTCTTCGGTTTTACTGTATCTAATTGCCTCCTGTTGGATCTCGTATTCTTTACTGATGGAGACCGTTCTATGAGCTGCATAGGTACAATCACTTTTCTTGGGACATTGTTTACATGCTTTTCCATCAAAGTGATATACCCAAGCATTACCATTCTTATTCCAATAACGGATATTAGTTTTATGTCCTGCTGGACAAACTAATTTTTTCTCTTCAGGGTAATACTTGAAATCTTCTTTTGAGTAGTATTTACCCTTGTTATGAGAAGTCCTTGGAGGTGCAATAAGTTTAGTTCCCATTTCCGTTGCCTTTTTACGGTTATCTATCGTACCATATATCCCATCACTTCTCATTTTGTTTGGGGACAGGTTTTTCTCCTTTTGTCTTTCCAGATTGGGCTGTAACTCCTTATCATCGGGTATGTTTCCTTTGGTTACTTCTATGTCGGTGATAATCTGTCGGTCTGTCTGTGATGTATGGGCTTTGTACCCACAGAATGTTTTATCATCTGATTTGGCGCCCCAGCGAGCATCTTTGTCTACTGTGCTTACTATTCTATCCTTGCCTTTCCCCTCTCTTTCTTCGTATTGTGGTTCCTTGTCGTCATTGATCTCTTTCACGTAGTCTTTGAGAATCGCTCTAAGTTGATCTATGGATTCAAGCGTCTCTTCGTTAGCCTTTACATCGGAGTGGGCAAAGTGCTCTATAAGTTTCTTTGCATCTATCACCACTTTTTTTAAGGTAAGTCTCTTCTCCTTTTCTGTCATCTTGTATTCCTTTTTCTCTTTCTTACCCAGATAGTATTCTCTGTCTATTGGACAATCCCCTTCATAGCACCTCAAAACAGATACTATGGCCTTTTTTATCAAACCGATAGTTGTTGGGATGGCAATATCAGCGATTATGTGGGTTGCGTCAATGGATTGGTTCTCGTATTCATCTAAAAGCCCTTTCACCTTGAACTGCTCTAAGATTTGGTCGAATAACTTTCTATGTCGTTCTTCACCTAATGCATTTCTGAATTTTCCTGGGGCTGTGAAATGAAATACATCATCATCCAGTTCATATCCTATGAACCACCTGTAAACCAAGTTCTCACCTATTTGGTCTCTAAGTTGTCTCTCGGATAGACCGTACATATATTGAATGATCTCAGCCTTGAACATCATCTCTGGGTAGTTACAGACGTCTCGGCCGATTTTTGGATCGTATAGGTCTTTACACTCCTCGTTTACAAAAGAGAAATCGATCTCTTCTTTGATTCTATAAAGGAGATGATCCTTTGAAATCACCTTGCCATAAACATCTTTGCTGAGCACAAATCTTGATTCTTTTGGTTCCTCTTTAAAAACCATGTTTCTCACTATAGCCAGGTTGTTATAATCCTATATGAATGTTTTTGCACTAAGTTGTTTACCACTTAAAAAGTCGTCCTTTTTCTACAGTCTCATACAATAAAGATATAAAATCCATTTATGTTTTCATATATATACTTTTAGTACAGATTAGTACGAAAGGATTAAATATAGGATTGTCGTGGTCAACCTTTGAGGGGATAAAAAATGGTAGTAATATCGAATTTGGATGTAGAAGTGGGAGATACCGAAACGCAGATCATAGAACCTACCCAGACATTCACAGGTGAGAATAGGACTTTTGGAGTAGGAAATAGAGATAAAGAGATAATCGCCACGGCTTGGGGTTGTGAGGATGGTGTAAACTGGGTAGAAGAAGACAGTAAAACCATAGCCCCCGAGGAGTATAAAGTTCTGGTGGTGGGCCCCACACATTATCCGTGGTTAAAACTCACTGCTAGGACAACAACCTCTACGGAGACTAGCATTGTTGACGGTTACTTGACATATACACCTGCTTGAGGGAGATCCGGAATTGATTTTGGATGAGGTTCGTCCTTTAAATATTCTTGAAATATTCGTTGTATTTGGATAGTTTATTCCTCACTGGCTCGACTTTTTCAAGGCCTAATTCGGTGTAAAGCCTTTCCGCAATATTAAAGTGCTTTTTAGTGCTTTTCATATCACCCTTCTCGTAGAATAACCGACCGAATTCTAGGTGGGCATCGGAAAGATAATAGGATGCCTTCAACTTCTCAACTATCGCTATGCTTTTTCGAAAATATTCCAATGCCTCCTCCCACTTCTTCTCATGTTTACAAATGACCGCGTAGGTTCTGTAAACATCGAACATTATATTCTCGTTATCGATTTTTAGAGCGATATCTTCCGCGTTCTTGATACAATCTCTCGCTTTTTCAAATTTATCGGTTTTGGCAAGGCAATAACCTTTACCCGCGGAACTATATCCAACCTGCTTTATATCACAGAGTTCTTGCCCCAAAACAATGCTTTTTGTATAATAATTG
>SOIB01000170.1 GCA_004377355.1 Candidatus Stahliibacteriota bacterium
CATATTGACATTATATCTAATTTAGCCTATCCTGAAACAAAATGGGATAAACTTGCGTCAAACATTATGAAAAACAATATGGAAGTTGACATAAAAAAATTAAAGGAAGGGAATGAAAATGAATATGAAAAATTTTATAACTTATATATCAACAGAATATATACCATTATTTACCGTGTTGTTGGTAATATGGCGGATGCAGAGGATATTGCGATGAATGTGATGATGAAGGTATATGATAAGATTGGAACATTCAGAGGTGATGCAAAACTTTCAAGTTGGGTGTACAGGATTGCTTATAACCAGGCTATTTCCTTCCTTAGAAAACAGAAGAAAACAACTACTCTTGAATCTGTTAGTCATCCCTATGAAGATAAACACATTCACTACCTGGAAATGAAGGAAATCGCCGAATTTGTCAGAAGTAAATTAATGGAGTTACCTGAAAAATATAGAATAGCACTTACTTTATACCATTTTAAGGACCTTTCTTATGAGGAGATTGCCTACACTATGGGAATTAAAATGGGAACAGTAAAAACTTATATTCATAGAGGTAGGGAAGAATTAAAGGCTCTGGTAGGAGAACTACCGGAAGGAGTATAGATGGATTTAGATAAGATATTAGATAAGATTGCAATAGAAGAAGCACCCACGGGGTTGGTACATAGATGGAAGATGGACTTAATGGCAAGGAGAGAAGCAAAAACGAGGCCTATCCTCTGGCCATATATTGTGCTTCCCGTTGCACTTTCTGGTGTATATATTTATATAACAGTATTCAATAGAGAATGGCTTAAGACCTTATCAGGTGTTTCTTCACAAAGCTATAATTATATAACAGCATTTAAGAGTAGAGTGCTTCAGGGTATTAATATATCCGGATTTGGAGGGTTTATGGAGGGTGCACGTAATGTCCTCTCTTTTGGTTTGAATTCTGCTTCAGAGTTTTTAAGTTCCGGAAGTTTTATTATCTGGTCAATCGTATTCTCTCTTGCAATAGCGATTCTTTCTTTGGTCTGGTACTTCTTCTTGATACCTGATGGTGAAAGACTGTTTTCAAGAATTTAGATAACCAAACTTAGTAGATTACATATAAAAAGCATGGATATTAGTTTAAGCCATGCTTTTTAATGTTTAAGGTGTTTTATATTACCCTCAACACTACACTTTACCCATTCAAATTCAAGTGTGGCATATTTTACATTATACTTATCCAGGAGTATTTTTTTTAACTTGTTTTTTATATTTTCTACTTCACATACATCCATGACCTCTGTATATATATGGGCGTCGAGTATATTTACATTGGAACACAGAGTCCATAAGTGAACGTTATGAACCTCGTTTACACCTTCGACTTTTTCCATTTCAAATATGAGCTCATCAGTCTCTATATCGACTGGTGCATATTCAAGGAGTATGTGAATAGAATCCCTTATTATCGTAAATGCAGAAAATAAGATAAATAATCCTATAGCTAAACCCAGTATTGGGTCAATTATAGTAATGTCAGTAAAATAAATTACAATCGAGGCAACTATTACAGCTCCCGAAGAGAAGGTATCTGTGAGAACATGAACAAAAGCGCTTTTAATGTTCAAATCACCACTTCCGTGAAGTTTAAATGCTACATAGATATTGACTGAAAGACCTAAGAGTGCAACCAGAAACATTATTTGGCTTTTTATCGGTTCAGGTGAAAGAAGACGTTGATAAGCCTTTAAAAAGATCCAGGAACTTACTCCGATTAATAATATTCCGTTTATAAGAGCTGCAAATATCTCCATTCTGTGGTAACCAAAGGTCTTTTCCTTTGATGGGAGTCTTTTTGAAATCGATAAGGCTCCAAGAGACACAAAGAGAGCAAAGACATCCCTCAACATATGGGCTGCATCACCCAAAAGGGAAAGCGAACCTGAAATTATCCCCCCAACCACTTCTACTATGAAAAAGAGAAATGTGAGAATTATAGCTATTTTTAAAGTACTTATATAATTATTTTCATTATGACTCATTTTTACTACCTTCTCATTCACATCGTCTTTAATAATTTTAATATAGTTCATAAAGAAAACCTGTCAATTATATTTTTACTTCTACTTTTATTCTCAAAAATATATTGACTAATTCTTTCATTATTTTATATTACAAACTAATAAAACTTAAAATAGGAGGAGGGGAAATGTTTTTACTTCTATTTCTATCAGCAATAAGTAGTGGTGATTTAAAAATTACCAAGAAAACACTAGAAAATGATCTAAGGGTAATATTCATAGAGGATCATACCTTACCAATCTTTGGGGGGATCGTCCAATTTGATGTAGGTTCTGCTTATGAAAGACCAGGGATAACAGGTGTCTCACATTTACTTGAGCATATGCTTTTTAAGGGGTCAAAGAAGTTAGGAACTACAAACTATGAAGAGGAAGCCCCAACTCTTGAATGTATCCATAAGCTTTATTTAAAGTTATCAAGCGCAGATAGTGTTGAAAAAGTTAAAATATTAGAGGATATAGAGGCACTCAAAGAAGGACAAAAAGATTATATCGTACCATCAGATATATGGTCAATCTATTTTACACACGGTGGGTATCGGATGAATGCATTTACAAGTAATACTACCACTCAGTATTTTGTAGTCCTTCCTTCCAATAAAAAAGAAGCGTGGGTAAAGATTGAATCTGATAGGTTCCAGAACCCCATATTAAGAGAATTCTATTCTGAAAGGGATGTTGTGAATGAAGAAAGAAGGATGTACGAATCAATGCCTTGGGCAGTACTATATTTTCATCTTATGAGTAATTCATATATTGCATCTCCAGTTAGGTGGTCAATCATTGGATGGGCCAGTGATATACTGAATGTTACACCAGAAGAAGTTATGGAATATTACAAGACATATTATGTTCCAGAAAGATGCGTGATAGTTCTTGTGGGTAACGTGGA
>SOIB01000003.1 GCA_004377355.1 Candidatus Stahliibacteriota bacterium
TTTAATCAATGACTATTTCTTCAAAGTCAGCCAACTGATGGAAGAGACTCCTGACATAATAAAGTAGTGACAGACGATTATCTCTTAACTTCTTGTCGTCAGTCATTACCATAACATTATCAAAAAGGTTATCTATAAAAGGGCGAAGACCTTTTAGTAAATTGAGTGCTTTTAAATAATTTTTTTCTTTCATTAACCTTCTTAGAGCTGGTTCTATAGATTTAGCTTTATCATAAAGCTCTTTTTCCTCTGCCTCCATGAGTAGGGTATCATCAATCTTTCCAGTCTTCATACTCTCAAGTATATTTGAAACCCTCTTCTGCCCTATCACAAGGCGCTCAAACTCCTCCTCATCCTTCCTGAATTCCATCATAGACTTGGCAATTTTTGTTGCACTCTGAATATTTTCCCATCCTTCAGAAAGAACCGCATTAGCAATATCATACCTGATATCTATTGATTGTAAGTACCCCTCTATCCTATCTACAATAAATTTTCTTATTTCCCCGGTGGTTTCAGATTCTACCTTAATTGAAAAACCCTCAATACTTTTTTCAATTAGTTCCTTTAATGATAAATCAAAATCTAACTCAATAACAATGCGTATGAACCCATTCATGGCTTTTCGTAAACCCATTGGGTCTCTTGAACCTGTTGGTCTTTCTCCAGCCAAAAAGGAACCAACAATAAGGTCTATTCTATCAGCAAGTGCTACAATTGCCGCTTCAACTGAGCCTGGAAGCTCGTCATCCACACTTCGTGGTCGGTAGTGCTCTCCAATCACCCTGCATATCTCCTCATCTACTCCCTCCTCCCCTGCATAACGAGCTCCTATGAACCCCTCAAGATTAGTAAACTCTTTTCCATCTCTTATCATTAAAGTGGTAAGATCTGCCTTTGCCAGCCTTGCACCTTCTTTTATAACATTCAGATCCACATTTCCCACCTTCTCTCCTATCCATTCGCTTAGTTTTATAATCCTTTTACTTCGATCCAACAGTGTTCCAAGGGATTTATGCCACATTATCCCGGACAATTGAGACACCCTTTCATTTAAGGAAACTTTTTTATCCATTTCCCAATAGAATTTTGCATCTTCAAGCCTTGCTTTAAGACCTTTTTCATTTGTTCTTATCACACCATTATCTGGGAAATTATTAACTGCCGAGATAAAATAAGGTAACAATTTTTTATTCTTCTCCACGGAGAAATAACGCTGGTGAGATTCCATAGCAGTTATAACAACTTCTTCAGGTAATTTAAGGAAATTCTTCTCAAAGGTGCCAAGGATAACAAAGGGATACTCAACTAAATTTGTAACCTCAAGAAGGAGTTCTTCCTTTAAGATTGGTTCACCACCCGCTTCCTTTGCTTTCTTGGTAATCAATTCCTTTAACTTATCCTTCCTCTTATCAGGATCAACCATAACATAAGAATCCTTAAGCTGTCCTATATAATTTAAAGGTGTAATTTTTATTTCTTCTGGTGATATAATGCGATGACCCCTGCTAACTTTTCCACTTTTTATTCCTGCAAGGGAAAATTCTATTAATTCATTATCGAGCAACGACACTATCCATCTGATAGGTCTTGCAAAGAGAAAGTTCGTTTCTTCCCACCTCATTTTCTTCGGAAATTCAATTTTTTCAATAATGTGAGGTAGATTATCACGAAGAATTTCAATTGTTGCCTTACTCTCTTCTTCAATTTCGACTACAACATATTCTTTTCCATTGAAATCTTCTATCTGTAAAGATTTCAGAGGAACTTTCTTTTCTAAGGCAAAGCCTTTCGCTGCCTTTGTTGGTTTCCCACCTTTAAACGCAACATCGGCAGGAGGACCTTTAATTTTTCTCACAATTTTATCCTGTGTGCCTGCAACTCCCTTCATAATGATTGTTAACCTTCGAGGTGTATAGTAAGTGTATGAATTCGAGAAAGATATCCTTTCCTTCTTAAAGAGATTTTTTATTCCGCATTCAAAGGATATTACTGCGTTTTTAAGATATCCTGCCGGAATCTCTTCGGTTCCTATCTCTATTATTAGAGTTCTTGCCATTTTATAGCAGCTTTTCTTGCAAGTTTTCTAATCTCAAGGATATAATTATTCCTCTTCTTCACAGACAATGCTCCTCTTGCATCCAGGAGATTGAATGTATGAGATGCTTTCACAACAAAATCATAACCGGGATATAACAGCTCCTTATCCATTAATCTTTCCGCTTCTCTCAAACACTCATCAAAGTATCCAAATAATGAGTTTATATCGGCTTCATCAAAGTTATAAACACAAAACTGATATTCCTGCTCTTTGTTCAACTCACCCCAACTTATATCCTTTGACCACGGAAGGTCAAATACCGAATCAGAACCAGAGAGAAATATTGCAATCCTCTCAAGTCCATAGGTCAACTCAACTGAAACTGGATAAAGTTCTATGCCTCCCATCTGCTGGAAATATGTAAATTGAGTTATTTCCTGTCCATCCAACCATACCTCCCAACCCGAACCCCACGCTCCCAGGGTTGGAGATTCCCAATCATCTTCAACAAAACGAATATCGTGATTTTTTAAATCTATAGATAGAGCTTTTAGGCTCTCTAAAAAGAGATCCTGTATATCTTCAGGTGGAGGTTTTAATAGTACCTGATATTGCCTGAACTGCTGCATGCGATTGGGATTTTTAGCATATCTCCCATCCTTTGGTCTTTTTGAAGTCTCTATATAAGCAACTTTCAATGGTTCTTTACCAAGAGCACCAAAGAATGTCAAAGGATTAAACGTTCCTGCACCCACTTCAGTTGTATAAGGAAATCCAATTAAGCATCCTTTATCCGCCCAGAATTTCTCTAATTTTAAATAAACTGTCTGAAAGTCTATGCCTCCTCCTTTTTTTCTTTCTATAATATAGTAATTCATCAATTTGTCAAAGGTAAATTTAATTTTTA